>JAEDMF010000191.1 GCA_016303175.1 Bacteroidales bacterium | reverse complement strand
GCAACTGATATGGAAAATACCGCCAACGGTACTTATCTTGCCCTCAAAATCAATATCACCCATAATGGCGGCTTGCAGATTTATCCTGCATCACCTGCCGGTGAAACAGCGTGGATGGCCGTGCCCGTTACTTCGCAACTTGCATTTGTCCAGGGCAAGAAGTACAACGTGACTGTGAAGTTCTTTGGCGAGGACGGCAACGGAGGCGCCGGTTACGTTGATCCTGAGGACCCCGGCGAACTTGACGGCGACAACGGTACCGACGACAGCGGCAAGAAAATCATTGGCGGCGCAATCAAGTTCAATGCAGATGTGACTGGCTGGGATACTGTTAATGTCGACATTATCCTCTAAGTAATATTCACATTTCAGGCCGGCGGGGTTTGACCGCCCCTCCGGTCTCCAATTAGTAATCCTCAAAAAATAAGTTGCGTCAGATTACTTATGAAAAAAATTCAATTCATATTATTACTTGCCCTGCTTTGCGCCGCATCCGCCTGCAAGAGGAACCTTGCTCCCGATGCAGAGCAGAGTCCCGTACTTTCTTATGCTCCGTTCGCGACCAAGGCCGGACTTGCGTCCATTTTTGAGGATTTCAAGGTGTGGACAAGCATAGAGAAGGGCTTTGACATACTGGAAATGATGGCGGGCTACAGGGTGAACTATGACGCGGAGAGTACAGCTTGGAGCTATGTGAGCGGAGACGGGGTGGAGGGACAGACCATACACCGCTGGGATGAGGGTGCCGCAGCCCACCGCTTCCTCGCCGGAGCGCCATCGTCGAGAGTCGCCGCTATGTCCAACTCCAGCCTTACCCTGTCGCTTGCCAATGCTACAAGCCTCAGCGGAACTTCTCTATTCAGCGTTCCCTGCATTGTGGGCCGCAATGACCCTGAGTATGGCAATGTTGTCAATCTGCAATTCTGCTATGCCAATGCACGAGTAAACCTTGCTTTCAAGGTCACTTCTGCCGCCCAGGTGCAGATAACCGACATACGCCTCACTCCTTCTTCCGCCTATGCCACCAAGGCTGAACTCCAGCTGAACTATGACTGGACACGCCGCAAGGTGACTGTCCTGACCCCGGTGGCGCAGGAGCAGAGCAGCGAGCCGCTGACCTTTCCCGACGTGACTGTACCTGCTTCCAATGAGGGATATGTGGAGACCTCGGTGCCTGTATATATGATTCCTGACCCCGCGTCAAAGGGGCAGTGGACCGTCTCCATGCAGTTTGACGGCGTGTATAAGGAGGTTGCCTTCACTGTGTCAAAAGCCTGGCAGAGTGGCAAGTCATATACCTACCGCTTTGAATACAATGACGAGGCCAACCTTGTTTTCCAAGGTACTCAATCGGAGATTTTCATAGGAGAAGACCCCGTGGAATGGGAAGGCGGAGAACACAATTTCGGATGATTGGGAGGAAAAGTTCATGAAAAGTTTTATGAAATCAGTAAGTGCCCTCATATTGCCTGTTCTTTTCTGCACTTTGCTTCATTCGTGCAGCGGCGTGGCGGATGACCCCGCACTTCCCTCTGCTCCTACCTTGGAAATGACTCTTGGAGGGCAGTCAGGCACGCGCGCCCATTTCGAGGATGATGGCAGCTCCACTTCCTTTGTCTGGGATACGGGCAACCAGATGATAGCCGTGATGTCAAATGGAGGCTCGATAGTTCAGTGGGAGGGAGGCGAGTGGTATTCTCCGATGAACATATCCTTGATTGATGCTGCAAACCCCAACAAAGTGCTCCGTGCTTCTTCGTCCTGCACCCTGTCCCACGGCGCCTCCAATGTAGGCGAACCCCTGTTTTTCCTCTCTCCCGTGGTCGGTTCTCCCTTGTGCGCAACTTCGGCAGGTGTTTCCGGCGTGAGTGTAGATTTCTCAATGCCTTCCACCTTCTCCCAGAGCGCCTCTTTGCGTCTGGACGAATTCGAAGCATATTGTTATATCCACGGAGAGTCCACGGTGATGCGCACTCCCTCGGAGACAGACAAGAACTTTGCCGCCAACAGCACCACTTTCCGGGCCATACCCGCCATAATAAAGTTCAACGTCATCAACCATACCTTCGACGATATCATCCTCGAGTCCGTGAAAATCAGCTGCAGCAAACTTTTCCCCGACAAATTGTGCTGGAGCACTGACGGTACCGCTATGAGCATATCCGAACCGGCCGACAAATCTGCTTATTTTCATACCATCAAGACCAGCATAGCCGACGGCTTTGGAGAAAAGATTGCGGCTTATAACAGACTGAACTACAGTAAGGGTAGCTATTATGCCCTGTGCCTGCCCTTCGACGACGATGCTTCGATGGATGGGGCTACGCTTGCCTTTATACTCGAAACTTCCGACAAGGTCCATACCTTCAACATTGCCTCTTCCGCCCTCTTTTCCTCTTCCGTGCGCAAGTGCTTCGAGAGCAATAAGATATATACTTTCAATTTCGCTTTTAACGATGAGTCTGTCGAATTGGAAAGCGTCAGCATTGCGGACTGGATAGGGGACCCCTTCTATCTGCCTACGGTGGACGTGACCGGTGAGGTGCTTGCAAACATAAGTTATTGGGCACAAGACAGAGTGAATCTGTACACGTTTGCCTTTACGAAAATGACAGTGGACGTAGACAACTCCACATTGTGGGCGAAATGCAATATTGGAGAGTATATGAGCACAGCCACCGACTATGTTTTCCGGTGGGAGGTGGTTACTCCTGCCTCGGACACAGATGAGGATTATTTGGCCCCGTACTTCAACAATATTACCGATTTCAAGTGGAAAACCCCCACCAGAGCTGATTACGACAGACTTTTTACCGTGCCTGCTGATTCTGTCAAAATCACTCATGACCTCGATGCGGGGGTATATGGCCTGCAGATTCACAGCGTGGACAACCCCGGGGCTTCAATTTTCCTACC
>JAEDMF010000190.1 GCA_016303175.1 Bacteroidales bacterium | reverse complement strand
CTCTCCGAACAACACAAATGAACGCACCGTATGCTGGAAATCAACGGATAAGGCTGTTCTGCGCGCATTGTCAAAAGGGAAAAGCAACGTAGCTCCAACCTGACCATTATGATGACTCCAGCCCACATTCAGTCCAGCGCAGCCAAGGGCCTTCATTTCATCCAAAACCGCGGCCCCAACTTTGGCACTCCTCGCCACCTCAGCAAGGTGAAGGGGATCGCCAATATTCACAAAAGGGCTGACACTGAGCCTGCCGATATCCATGCTTGCAGCTACGCCAAACAGAGAATAATCCTGCGAATAAGATGTATAGGGACGCAAGCCATACGACCTGAGCATCAGCGCAGAGGGAGAACTGACACTCTCAAAGCGCACACCGCTCCACTGCAAAAGGCCTTGGCCGAAGCGGGCGCTGAAGTTGCCCACAATAATGTTCTGAATCGAGAAGCGGGAATCATTTGTCCTATAAGCAGTTGCATCACCGCCACTATATGACAGGCTGAAGCTCCAATCCGGTGTACTCCCTTCCCAACTTCCACGCGACACCCTGGAGCCAGAGGCGACAGCACGCGGATTCACGCTCTGGGAGGAAAACAATAAGGGAAAGACCGGCATTGCACGCGTATCTGACAGGCACAACACCCCCGAAGCAATACCACGCAACGCCCCAGAATCGGAGGCAATAGCACGAGGCAGCGCTGAACGGGAGGCCGTACCTGATGTTGCCGGAGTATATGCCCAATTCTGTCTGGAGGCGGCACTCACCTGCCACTTTCCGACAGCACCTCGATAGGACGCAAGCAACTTGGCGTACCAGCGCAGACTCGCCTTCCCCTCCGCAATCTTCCCGGATGCGCCGCACAGCACATCGGCATCGATAATTCTTCGCAAATGTCTGAGCTTTAGCGAATCGACTTCGGGGAAAGCCCTATCTCCGTTTGCAAATATGTCAGAGGCATCTGTCCCAAAATCCAGGAAAAGGGCATAATGCTTCACCGTCGAGGCATTAAACCCATCCACAACGCCCAGTTCCGCCAAAGAAAGCACCGCACCGTTGCGCCGCCGATAATCCAACAGACTCTCAACTTGATACGCCGTAAACAGGCCACTGGCAATCAATGTCGACCTGGAAGCATAATTCAAGCGCAAAGGATACTCACGCAAACGAGAGAAGTGTTCGAACTCGGATTCGGAAAAAGAAGCCTCATCGAAAGCGCCTGTAAAATAACTGACGGCATCCTGAAAATCATCCTCCGAGGCAAGAGGAGTGCACAACAGCACCAATGACAACACACAAAAAAACATACGGGGCTAACACAACGTACCCCGAAGAGTTTTCAGCATTGCAAACTTACATAAAATTTTGCAATCATATTCGTTAAAATTTACTAAGTAATTTGGACCGAAAAGATTTTCAAAGATGATGCAGTTTATTTTTTGAGAATTACTAAATTTGCAGGTCATTATACAGAGAAAATGGAAAAAGTTAAAGTCCTGGACAAGACATTCCGCACAATGGTCAAGCATGCGGATATAATGGCCGCCATTTCCGATGTCGCATCCCGCATCAACAGGGATTACAAAGATTGCGAAGAACCGCCCCTGCTCTTGTGCATTCTCAACGGAGCAATACCTTTTACAGCGGAATTGATGAAACATCTCAATTTCGACCACGAACTGGCCTGCATGAAGGTCAAATCATACGAGGGCACGGCAACCACCGGCAAGGTCAAAGTGGATATGGCGCCCACCACCTCCTTCAAGGGTCGTAAGGTCATCATAGCAGAAGACATTGTGGACACCGGCATCACCATCCACTTCCTCAAGAAATTCATTAAGGACGAAGGCGCCTCGGACGTGAGGGTGAGCACTTTGATGTTCAAACCCGAGTCATTCAGCCGCAATGCCGGAATGCTCGCCGGACGCGGGGAGCGGATGACTCCTCCGGAATATATAGGAATGAGCATCCCCGACGCCTTTATATTAGGTTTCGGTATGGATTACAACGAAATCGGAAGAAACTACAGGGACATATATGTCCTTGACGAACAATAAGTAATTCTCAAAACTTCAAACTTGAAAAGCAAAAATTCCTGAAAGTATGAAATACTACATTCTCTTCGGCCCTCCGGGTGCAGGAAAAGGCACTCAGGCCGGTGCACTGGCACAAAAATACAATCTGTGCCACCTCAGTACAGGAGCTCTCCTGCGCGCAGAAATAGCAGCAGGCACTTCACTTGGCAAACAGGCCAAAGAACTCATCGATAAGGGAAATCTCGTCGGAGACGACGTTGTCGAAGGCATGCTTGAATCCCGTTTTGCTCAGGCAAGCGGCATTGAAGGCTTCCTTCTGGACGGTTTTCCCAGAACCATCTCGCAGGCGGAAGATTTGGACAGAATGCTCGCAAAGACATCCGACAAAGTGGAGAAAGTCATCAGTATTATGATTCCCGACGCAATGGTTGCAGAGAGAATTGCCCACAGAGCTGCCATAGAAGGCCGTGCAGACGACGCCTCAGAAGAGACAATAAAGAACCGGATTGCCACATATCACGCCAAGACGGAACCTCTGATAGAGTTCTACAAGGCCCAGGGCAAATATGAAGAAGCTGACGGCCGCGGCACTATAGAAGAAGTGCACGACGCAATCAGCGCAATTATGGACAAGTAGTCGCCTGCTTTCAACGCAACGGCGCAAGTAGGGACACACGAACGCCAGCAATCAATGCAACGGCGCAATCGGGAACAAACAAACGCCAGCAATCAACGCAGCGACGCAAGTAGGGACGAACAGCAAGAATAATGGACAAAACGCCACATTACGACGTAATCATAATAGGAGGGGGAATCACCGGAGTAGGAACCGCACGCGACTGCGCAATGCGCGGACTGAAAACCCTTCTGGTAGAACGCGGAGACATAGCTG
>JAEDMF010000025.1 GCA_016303175.1 Bacteroidales bacterium | reverse complement strand
CCTCTGCAAGGGAAAGTTCGGGAGTGCTGAGTACACCGCCTGAAATGTATTTGAGACGGAATTCCTCTTCGCCCTGAGGGTTGGGGATAATCACGGAGACGAGCTTCTCTATGAAAGGAACGAACCAGATGAGTATCAGGGTGTTGGTCACATTGAAGATGGTATGCAGGGTGGCCACGCTGTAAAGCAGGGCGGTGCGCACAGTATCAGGGTCGGCAGCCAGGAAGTCCGTGGCCATGGGGCTGGGTAGGCCGAACAGGCCGACAATGCTGCAGATCAGTTTGAGGAAGGGTTTGAACAGACACAGTACCCATATCACACCGAATACATTGAAGACGGTGTGGGCCATTGCGGCCCTTCTTGCAGACACGTTGCCCACCGAAGCGGCAATGTTGGCGGTAATGGTGGTACCGATATTCTCGCCGAGCACCATCGCGGCAGCCAGCTGGAAAGGCAGCACACCCATAGCCACCAGGGTCATGGTAAGGGCCATCGTGGCTGCGGAGGACTGGAAGAGTATGGTAAGGATGGTACCTATGAGCAGGAAGAGCAGCACCTTGCCGAAGTTGGGATTTGTAGTAAGGCTTGCAAGAACATTCTGGATACCGTCACCGGCAAAGAGCACTCCGGCCGCTTCCTTGAGGGAGCCCAGACCGAGGAACATCAGCGAGAAGCCGAAAATGAAGCTGCTGACCGTCTTGCAGGTCTTGTTCTTGAACATGTTCAGTACGAAGCCCACGGCCATCAGGGGAATGGCTATGCTGGCAATATTGAAACTGAAGCCGAACAGAGCGACTATCCAGGCTGAAATGGTGGTTCCGATATTGGCACCCATTATGACTCCGATACCGCTGCCGAGGGTGAGCAGACCCGCATTCACAAAACTGACCACCATAATAGTGGTGGCCGCCGAGGACTGCACAATAGCAGTGATTGTCATACCTGTAAGCACCCTTTTGAAGGGGTTTGATGTCATCGACGCCATTATGTTCCTGAGCTTGCTGCCCGCCATTTTCTGGAGGCTTTCGCTCATAAGGGTCATACCGAACAGAAACAGGCCCAGAGAGCCTATAAGCTGAATTATCTGTAATGTTGTTTCCATAGGTTATTTGTGAGCAACAAATATAGATATTTTCACACTATGTTTTGTAAAAATTTAAGAGAGTATGCTGTCCACCCAGGCGGCATCAACGGTACAGAAACCCTCGGCGGAGGCTATATCGGGATTGCGAGTCAGAATGCCCTGACAATCCTCGTACACGTTCAAGCCTATGCCGAATCCTTCCATCACCCCCTGAGGATGCTCCGGGCTTGTCCTCATCCCGGAAAACACCATCGCATCATCCTGCATACGGTAGAAATGAAGCCGGCTCACTCCTGGCATCTCCTTTCCCGCCACGTATTTGACCAACTCCATACATCTGTCGTCCAATCCGGATTCAAAAATAATGAGTTTTTCCATCAAATCGCCGGCATTCTTCACTATGCGCAGACGGTACTCTCCCATAGCCCTTGCCTGATTCATAATGGCCGTCTTCTCGGCTCCCTCCGGTTCTCCGAAAGGCAGCATCCACACCATGATTTTCTCTTCCGGGTCGTGGTAGAGACAGTCATAGGCCACCAGATTCGACGTTCCGCAGTCAGGGCACTCCCACAGGAAAAGGCTCCCGTCCAGCACCTTGGCCTTCAACTCGGGGTCCTGCGCCACGTTTATACTCTTGTAAATTTTCACTATGTGCTCCTTGCCGCACTTAGAGCAGACGGATGCACCTTGGGTAATAATGGACATATCAATTAGGAATTGCAATATTGAATAATAGGCCGGCATAATGGCGGTTGGCCGGAGAGCCTGAAATGGGACGGCCTGCCCCTATGAGATTGCCGAAGTTGTAATCATAACGCACACCTATGCTCATAGGCACCTTGGCCCACAGGAAGGTGCGGAACTCGAACTCAAGGTCGAAGCCTGCGCTGGCGAGCCAGCCTTTCTCGAGAATGGAACAATCAAAGTGCGGAGTGACGACACCCCTGGCGCACAGGAAGGCATCGGCTATATGCCAATCTCCCACAGGGAATGGGGCGGCATAATCAGCACCCAATTTGACACCGCTCGCGGCGGAAACGGCCTTGTCGGCGAATCCTCTGGGAAGAACATAGGTCCCACCGGGTTTGAGGACATTATCGGGCATCAACTGCGTCTGCCACAGGGCGGAAAGTCGCAGACCCTGACCCCAGCCTACGCCGGGAAGATAGGCGTACAGATAGGAAAAAAATATGGGAGACAGGCAGGAGGTCTGCTGGAGCGCCACAAATGTGGACCTGTCCCCAAGGAAGGTCGCAGGAGTTGCGGACTGCACATAATGCACGCTGGAGAAACACAGTTGCATGCCCGCGCCCCAACGCGGATATACGGCAGATGCGGGAGTAGGCTGCATCGCGTAGGCACGCAGTTCAACGTTCCAAGACAGCATAGGACGGCCCTGGAAAGTGTCATTGCCCATATAGAAGCTTGCGGAAGGAATTAGGCCGTACAGCCAAGCATTGCGGTTCCACTGCATAGGCACATAAGTCCGCAGTCTGCCGTACAAATAGGGTCTTGAGGCATATTCCCTTGAAGCATAGTTCATAGTTCCAAGGTGCAGAAAAGTTTCCCTCGCCATACGCTCCCCGACGTGGAACTCTCCCTCAATAACGGGATACAAACCCTTGTAAGTCAAGTTTATATGGCCGCTATGGAACCATCTGCCGGTGACATCGGGGCTGGCCTTGTATGCAGCGTAGCCACTGAGCGTACTCATCGAATTCTGGAAAAAGAGCATGGCGCCCGGAGTGGCTATATTGGTGATATTGGAGAGACTCAGCCCGTCCAGCACATCCATATTGACATACAAAGGAGCCCAGGAATGGAGGTGGAGTGCGTGAAGGGCCTTACTGTAGCGCGACGGAGCGGATGGCTCAGAAACAGCCGAGGCGGAGGCAGGCCTGGCAGTGGAGGACTTGGAGCTAACCGCGGCAGCGGAGGCAGGCCCGGCAGCGGAGGCAACGGAGAGCTCAGAAGCGAGCCGCCTTTCTTGTCGACTCAAGCTGTCGGCAATGGCATAACGGCAGCAATCCTTCCACTTCACAGGCACAAAACTCTCCGGCATCAGAGTGGAATGCACCACGTCGCTCCCCTTATCTCCGATACGGGAGTAGGACAAACTCAAATCCCGGCCCAAAACAAAGCCATTGCCTCCGAACTTCGTTCTTGACAGCTGATACAACCGGGATGTCCGAGTGTCCAGCACATACAATTCGTTGACGCCGCTTCGGTCACTCTCGAAACTGAGCCTTCTGCCGTCAAAATTGTTCATATTGCCTATTCGGAAGGGAATGGGAGGCAACACTTTCACCAGAGCATCCCGTCTGCACTCATATATGCCGTTCCCGCGGCCGTCCATTCCCGCTATGAAAATCTTTTTCCCAACACAGGCAAGCTGCACACATTGGAGATTGTCCGGTAGCCTCCATTCGTCATAACATTTGTCGCCGGACTCCCCGACAGACACAAAGCGAATACGTTCACCCCCGCGTATATCCCGATAGAGCAAAACCAGACTGTCCTTACCTACTCGAGTCGGGAAGAAATAATCTCCCTCTTCATTCCCGTTCCTCCCAGCAATCCTGGGACGGATAACCCTGCGTCCACGTCCGGGCACATACAGGACGACAACCGACCTGACCTTCTGTTCCCAGCGCGGGTCCGGACGGAGTTCGCTCCATACAAAAGCCCCCATATCAACCAGATATACTGGAGCAGAGGCTGTTGAAGGCAGGTTTGCAAGGCGCTTTTCCCGCCCATCCGGTCTAAGCGCGACAAGCGTCGGTGTTCTATAGGAATCCTTCTTTATCCAAAAACTTACGCCGCCGGCAGAAGCAGTCGGAGGGTTTTGTGTTGCGGCAGTTCCAAAACCTGAAATCTCAGGTATCCTGCCAGCATCCTTTTGCTTCCAGGATGTCATAGCATCATCAGAAGCTCCGGAAGGCAGAGCCGGAGAAGTGTACTCAACAATATGGCCATGCTTAGCGGAAACGGGCTTTTCCGTCATAAAAGGTCCCCTGCGCAAAGTGTCTGCCGCCCAATTGGCATACTGCCAATCCATTATCTCATTTAGCGCCGGCACAAACTTCTTTCCTGAAACCCGCCTGAGCGTATGCCTCAGCGGCCACGGGTCATAAGGACGCCGGCTGACATAATCAAAATAGTCTGCCATGAACAAAGGGGCATCATAAAGAGTTCTGGCACCGCTCAACAAAAGATAACCGTAAGAATAAATGTCCGGTGTAGGCCTGTAATAAGACCCCATGCGCCACGACAGGTAACTACGTCTTTCCCCCTTGTCCATACAATACATATAGCGCAGCAGAAAATCAGCCTGTCTGCCCCTGCCCGCATTCGTAAACGCTGTCTCGGCAATCACGGCATCGCCCTCGAGCATCATACTGCCCGGATAGGCACAGGCTACGCCCGGCACCATTTCTCCGAGCAGATAATAGAACACTTTGAAGACCCCCCGGTAACCAAGCTGCATCTGGGCTGCGTGACGGCCCTCGTGTATTGCCAGCGAAGTTGCCCATGGGACAGGATCAGGCAACGAATAATCCGGAACCGTATTCAGTTCCATACGCCTTGGTGCCCAACTGACCATCCCGTTGGAAGCAGCATTATAGCAATGCAGCACGACAGGAAGTGGCTTGCGGTTGAAATCGTTTGCCGTCATTGCCAAACTTCTGCCCACTTCGGGACGCCATTTGTCCAACTCCCGCAGATAAACTCGCGCAAGGCTATCCATACCCCCGGGGTAGAGCACTTCGAAATCTGCCGTACGCATACTCCTCCACCGGAGCAAAGGGCTATCATTCCCGCTGGTATTGAACTGCGCATATGCGCAAAGAGGGAACAAGGCGGTCAGGAACGCCGCCAAAAATATTTTGCGTACCGTATTCACGCGTCAAATGTAGGACTGTCAACTCCGCAAATGCGAAACAGGGCAACAAAGCCACACAAATTTAACTGAAATTGAGCAATTATTCATACTTTTGTCGGCGTAATATGGAAGTACGAGCAAAAAAAGCCCTGGGCCAGCATTTCCTGACCGACCTCAAGGCTGCAAGAAACATAGTTGATGCCCTGGAAACAAGCCCCGGCGCATCAGTATTGGAGATAGGCCCCGGGATGGGGGTGCTGTCTCAATATCTGCTTGAAAGAGAGGATATTGACTTCAAAATGATAGAAATTGACAAAGAGTCTGTAAACTATCTTTTGAGCCATTTCCCCAAAGCATATGGAAGAGTTATGGAAGGGGATTTTCTCCGGCTAAGAATGGACGCCCTCTACAAAGGGCCATTCTCCATCATAGGCAATTTCCCCTACAATATTTCCTCGCAGATTTTCTTCAAAATCCTGGACTGCCGCGATATGGTCCCCCAAGTTGTCTGTATGATACAGAAAGAGGTGGCAGACAGAATTGCAGAAGCTCCCGGGACCAAAACCTACGGCATATTGAGTGTGCTGCTTCAGGCCTGGTATGACATTGAATTCCTCTTCGGCGTAGGCCCCGGCTCCTTCTGCCCTCCGCCCAAAGTGCAGAGCGCTGTCATACGCCTGAGGAGAAACTCCCGAACCAGCCTCGGCTGCGACGAAGCCCTTTTCAAGACCGTTGTCAAGACCTCCTTCGGACAAAGACGCAAGACTCTGCGCAACTCGCTCAAACCTCTCGTTCAGGCAAAAGCCCAGAGGGAAGGTTGGACAGAAGAATATATGGCAAATTTCACAGCGGCGCCCATATGGGAACTGCGCCCCGAACGCCTGTCCGTCGAGGACTTCATCAGCCTGACTCTCCAGCTGAGTTGATATTCCGAGACCGCCGCCCGAAGCTGCCGCCCCGCAGACCTCACTCGTGATGATATTTTTCGTTGTGGATAATCGTGAACGCGCGATACAGTCCCTCAGCAAATATGGCCCGAACCATCTGGTGGGAAAATGTCAGCCGACTGAGCGACAACATTGCATCAGCCCTATCGTAAACCCCCTTGCTGAAACCGAAAGGACCTCCTATCACATATACGATGTCCCTGCCGGAGACCATAGCTGAAGACAGCGCGCCCGCCCATTCCGTACTGCTGCGCATTTCGCCGCGCTCATCCAGCAGCACAACTCTGTCCGAGGTTTTTAGCGACTTGAGTATCATCTCCCCTTCCTTTTCCTTCTGCGCCTGCACAGGCATACCGGCAGAAAACTTCGGAGGCACAAGTTCCTTCACCTCAAAACGCACATAATGGGCAAGACGCGCCACATAAGTATCAAAGCCTGTCTTTATCCAGCCCCCATCCGTCTTTCCGACTGTAAGCAAAGTTATTTTCATCTTTTGTCGATTGTTGTCAGAATCTCCTCCTGGTTTGTGCCCATGTCCTCCCCTATCCTGCACCATTCCGCCGGGAAATGTACTGTAAAGCACGCCCCACCAAGGGCGAAACTGCGCGAATAAGTGATTGTACCTCCCATGGTTTCCAGCACGCTCCTGCTCATCGCAAGACCAAGGCCCGTGCCACCGCTCTTTGTGGTGAAATTGGGAGTGAACAGTTTGGACAAATTCTCCTGCGGAACCCCAGGTCCGTTATCTTCTATCGCAACGTCCCAATGTCCGTCATCCCGTCGCAAACTTACCATAACCATAGGATTCTCCACGGCACCGAGAGCCTGCACAGCATTGGTGAGCAGATTCACGAACACCCTTGAAAGCTGGGGTCTGGGGCCTATTATATGAGCCTCCCTCATGCCCAGATAGGTAAACTTCACTCCCGTTTCACCGAAGAGCAGCATCTGATCCTGAAGCATCTTGTCAAGGTCAATATCCACCGGATCTTCCGTAGAGAGTTTGGCATAGGTTCCGAACTCATCGGCCGTCTCTGTCAATATGTCGATGTTCTCCAGCAGTATCCGGGCCACGTCATCGAACCTGTCCTGCCAAGACGCATCCCCCTTCTGCTTGAGACGCTGCAAACGCTGGATATTCAATTTGATGGGCGTGAGAGGGTTCTTTATTTCGTGGGTCACCTGACGGGCCATGGCGCTCCAGGCCCTATCCCTTTCCGCCGCCGCCAGCGCGGCAGTATTATCCCTCATATTGACTACCATACTGTTATAGGCCTCCACAAGAGCAGATATCTCATCGTCGCCGTCATACTCCACCTGTTCAAGCTTCCCCGTCCCCATCGACTTCATTTTCTGGCGCAGGCTGGTAAGAGGGCTGAATATGGATTTGGAAATATGGCTGGTGAAAAGTATGGTCGCAAAAAGCAGAAACAGGAAGAGACTCAATATGGCCGCCGAATGTATGAGAGCGTTCCTCATAAGGTCGTAGTCCTGGTACAGATACGGCACGGCTGCAATGCACAGCATACGTCCCTCGGCATTGAATACGGGAGCATACATCACATGCCTGCGCATTCCTATGCCACTGCTCCGGCTGCTGACATAATATCTCTGGCGAGAGAACAAAATGCTTTGATAAGCCTTGCCGTCCACTCTGGCAGAAGGGCGGAGGAAGGGATTGGGGGAAGTGGACATTGAGAAGAAAAGCGCCCCTGAAGGAGAATAGAGGTCGATTTCCGTACCCGTAGCCCGTGAAATGTCATTCATCTTGCGGGCAAACTCATCCCCCGGCATATCTCTGTAATCCACCACATTGTGAAGAGTCTCATCCAGGAAAAGCTGCACCGCGTTGATTTTGGAAATCATCTGGTTGTGCACGGTGCGGTCATTCCGCTGATACACGAACAGCACACTCACGCTGGCCATCGTTAGCAGGGTAATCACGAGCGACGCTATAGTCAGAACCTGCATCTTTGTGCTGAATGAACGGGCAGCCATCCAGACTTCGTCCCTCCGCCTGCGCGGTTTGAAGATGATGACAGCCGCAAATACCAGCATCGTCATCATAGAATAGGCCACGAACAGAGACATTGCACCCCTTACCGGACGGGATACAACTATCACTTCATCATCATTCACCACATTCACGAAATGGCGGTATCCCTTCCACTTGAAGTTACTTCCCACATTATAGATATCCACGTCATAAGGCGTAAGACGTGTAGGATAAGGATAAGTGCCGCTGAAATCAACCAGACGGTCCTGCCTGTATTTTGCATAGGCATAGGCAGAGGGCAACACTTGCCTGACACTGCGCCGGGGCTCCAGTCTGCATACAAGAGCCGACATCGTCCCGCGGTCCGAGCGGTAGCCTATCAATCCATTGTAGCACGAGCCCAGCACGTCATCATAAGAATAAAGGAAATGCGAGTCGGGAGCGATGAACTGTCCGAGAGAGTGCATCATTGACAAATATTCTTCCTGTCCGAGGTTCTGCTTCGTATATAGCGACAGATTGTAATTCTGGAGAATCTTGCCCATATACAGATTTTCAAGCCTGTCCTTTATTATAGACTCCGCTCCACCCTCCTCGACATAGGAGCGGATAAGAGGGTCCGATGCAAGGTCCTTGTCCAGGGTATTCAAATCCATTTCCACCCGCAGGTCTCTGTCCAAAGCGATACGGTTGCTCCATCCGACCACTCTGTCCTGCTCCTTTATAAAGCCATAGTACAAGGACAGGCTCACCAGAAGCGCCGCCATTGCCAGAGAATAACCCGCCATAAAATCCAGCCGCATCAGAGTGAAAGAGTTGCCCCGGCGTTCCCGGACAAGGGCAGCAACACTCTCCCCAATCAGCCATAAGGATGCGCACAAAGTGGCGAAGGACAGATAGCTGATAGTGGTCAGCCAGGGGAAGGCCATGGTCTGGAAACGCTCCAGTGTGAGCCCTGAATTCTTTATCAAACTGACGAAGGTATGATATATATAGCCAAAGTACAGCGCCATTGCAAGACCGCCGCAGATATAGGCAGCCATACTGCGTTTGGACGACGGCGAGAGTTGCACTGCGATTTCCTTGCGGCAACAATACACGCACACAGCCACCAGAAAAAGTGTAATGTTGAATATAAGCAGACTTGCATAAGAATCCAGTATGCCGTCGCTGGCAAAGGCTGAGGGTGAAAAGAAGCGGCTCACATTGCTTAGATGCCCCTCCCACACCCGGCTCAAAATGGCCATCAAAGCGATTGCGATTATAACAGCCAAACAGTTGCGCAGACCGGGGTGGGCATAAAGCCAACTTACCGCGGCAAGGGCCAGCAGCATTATGGAAAGCCAACGGCACATCGCTATTTTTGCTTCAAGCGTGCCTTTCAGGGAATCGTGAGAAATTACCACGTTGAATACGGGCAGCCCGTCCACATACACCGGCGCGCCTTCCCCCGCCATCAAATTGGCCACATCGAACTGGGCCCCGAGGGAAAGATAACGGCTCAAGCCCGTCTGACCCACCGTGATGTTTTCCTTCCTCTCATCCTTTACCAGCAGGCCCTCAACAACCTTGACACTCCCTTCCGAGAGCATCCTCACAACATACCACTGTTTGTCCAGGTTGATGAAACGGGGCTCCTCGCAAGCAGCCGCAAGAGGCGAAGCCAAAATGGCCTTCAGGTCTGAAATACAAGGATATATGGTTCTGGTGGAAATATTCTCTCCCCTTACGAGAAACTGATTGTACCAGCAGGAGATAGTATCATTATCATAGCGGTAAAGCACCATGTAATCGGGCAAACGATCCAATTTGGGCCACGCCTTCACAGGCACCGGCGCCTTGAGCAACTTCCGGGCATAAGCATCCATCGCATCAAACTGCCTGTCGATTTTGCGGGTAGTGCGGGCGGCCACCCTTTCCATATCAAAATGGCTGGAATCGATGAATACCGATGTGACGGCAAGCAGAGCCGCCACCGTCAATATAAGAAAGGGAAGATACCTTCCGGCATATTCTGATATTTTGAACTTTACCTGACTCATATACGCAAAGTTAGCAATTTGGTTAGAATAACTTGCTTATGGCAGATTTTTTGCTACTTTTGTAGAGCCCATGTGTCACTGCAAAACATATTCCATCGCAGCGCTTCTCCTGATGCTGGCCACGACCCTTTCCGCGAAAGAGACGCCGCAACAGAGCTATGACATCTTCATTCCCCTTGGCAAATATCTGGCCGCAGGAGACGAAGAGTCACTGTCTGCATGGTTTGCTCCCTCTCTGGAAATGGCTGTCCTTGGACCACGTACAAACGCATCCTCCAAGCAGGCGAAACAAATTCTGAAGACCTTTTTCAAGTCCTATACCCCTCGCACATTCACAATAAGGCATCAGGCCGGCAGAGAAGGCCTCAAATATGCCTTGGGAGAACTGATTGCCTCCGGAGAGCACTTTACCGTAACTATTTTCGTCTCCATTCCCCAAGGCGGCAGTTTCCAGATACAACAACTGAGAATAGACCGTCAGGAATAATCTCCGCCTGAGCACGCAAGCAGTCATTGATTCAAGTTTCGAATTTGAGAAACTCAAATTACTTCGTATCTTTGTTGGCTTATACGGACGAGGCTATGATTCCCCGGAAAACAGTAGAACAAATACTTGACTCCACCCGCATCGAAGATGTAGTAAGCGACTACGTGTCCCTGAAGAGACGCGGAGCCAACTTCGTTGCCTGCTGCCCTTTCCACAATGAAAAAACGCCTTCCTTCTATGTCTCTCCTGCCAAAGGACTCTTCAAGTGCTTCGGCTGCGGTAAAAGCGGAACTGCTGTCGGCTTCCTTATGGAACAAGGCGGAATGAGCTATACGGAAGCACTGAAGGCCTTGGCCAAAAAATACAACATTCCCGTGGTGGAGGAAGAAGAGAGTGCAGAAGACATTGCCGCCCGCCAGAGGGACGAGTCGATACTTCTGGTTATGGAATGGGCGGAAAAATTCTTCCACCAACAGCTACGCACCCCGGAAGGAGCAGTCGGTCTCGCATATTTCAAATCAAGGGGACTGGAAGACGCGACCATAGAAAAATTCGGTCTGGGATGGGCACCCAACGGCAGGAATACCCTTACGCTCGCCGCTCTCAAGGCAGGATTCAAGGAAGAATATCTTCTTGCTGCCAACCTCTGTATAAAAACTGAAGACGGGAAACTTATAGACCGCTTCTATAACCGGGTATCCTTCCCCATACGCAATGTCAGCGGACGAACCATAGCTTTCGGATGCCGGACGCTGAGCGCGGACAAGAACATAGCCAAGTATGTGAACACGTCCGAAACCGAGATTTACCAGAAGCGTTTTACGCTGTACGGTATGGACGCGGCGAAGGTGGAGGCCCGCCGACAGGACAAATTCATTCTTGTGGAAGGCTATCTGGACGTGATTACGATGCACCAGTTGGGAATAACCAATGTCGCGGCCTCATCAGGCACCTCCCTGACCGTTGAACAGGTAAAACTCATCAAACGCTTCACTGACAACGTCACAATTATATACGACGGAGACAGCGCCGGCATACATGCGGCCCTCAGGGGCATAGGTCTGGTGCTGAGCGGAGGCCTCAACGTAAAGATAGTGCTGCTGCCGGACGGGGACGACCCGGATTCTTTCGGACGCAAGCATACGAAGGACGAGGTGCTGGACTTCATAAGCAGCAACGAACAGGATTTCATAGCCTTCAAGTCCGCTTTCCTGCTGGGAGAAGCGGGCAACGACCCCTTGAAAAGAGCTTCATTGGTCAACGAAATAGGCGACACCATAGCCCTGATAACGGATCCGATAAAACGCAGTATGTACATTCCCTTCGCCGCCGCCAAACTGGACGTGGATGAAGAACTGCTGCGCGGCAGGGTACAGAAAGCGCTGAACGACATACGCGAGCAATGGTACAAGGATAGAGAACGCGAAAAACGCTTAAAGGAAGCTGCGGATACATCGGTTGCAGACCGGGATTATGGCCCCGGCCAGGAACAGGATTCCGAGAACACAAATCAGAACCTGGAATATACGGCCATTCCGGCCTCAAACAAAGACAAATATCTGGAGCCATGCGAGAGGGAACTGTTGAGTTTCATCCTGAATGACGGCAAGACCCCCGTAGAATTTGCCCCCGGCTCTGAATTCTACATAGACGGCCAGGTGCACAATGTGTTCGAAATCATCTACTCTTCCCTTTATGAGGACAACATTGCCTTCTCCGACCCGGGCTATAAGGCGGTATTTGACAGTTATATGGAACTATATGTGCAGGACCTGACCCAGGAACAGATTTCCGTCCGTCTGCTCAACCACGAAAATCCTATTGTCGCCAAGACCGCACACGGAATACTGGAGGAGCAATACCGCATTACCGTCAAGAAATTCGCGGACTCCTTGACCAACCCCAACACCTTGCTGGCCAGCCGGTTACCACGTTCCATCCTGGTATATGACAAGGCCATAATCGAAAAGAAAATTGAAACGCTGTCAAGGCAGCTTAAGGGTGCCTCCGCCGAAGAATCCCGGCAAATCCTGCAGGATATAATACAGCTCAATAAAACCAAAGTGAAACTATCCAATAAACTCAACAGAATATGAGTGACAAAAAATTCAACCGAACTCTGGTAACCTGCGCGTTACCTTATGCCAACGGCCCCGTGCACATAGGCCATCTGGCTGGTGTGTACGTCCCTGCCGACATCTACGTACGCTTTCTGCGTCTGCGCGGTGAAGATGTGCTTTATGTATGCGGTAGCGACGAGCACGGCGTACCCATCACCATCAAGGCTCGCAAAGAAGGTTGCACGCCCCAGGACATTGTGGACCGTTACCATAAAATCATAAAGGATTCCTTCACCGGACTGGGCATCAATTTCGACATATACTCACGCACTTCTTCCGAAGTGCACGCCAAGATATCGTCAGCCTACTTCCGCAAGATGTACGAAGACGGAGACTTCATCACCAGAGAATCCGAGCAGTTCTACGACCCTGAGGCCGACGAGTTTCTGGCTGACCGCTACATCACCGGCACCTGCCCCAAATGCGGCGCCCCCGGAGCATACGGCGACCAATGCGAAAAATGCGGCAGCACCCTCAGCCCCGAAGAACTGATTGACCCCAAATCAGCACTCAGCGGAGCCACTCCCATACTCAAGAAAACCACACATTGGTACCTGCCTCTGGAGAAGTACGAGCCCTGGTTAAAACAATGGATACTCGAGGGCCACAAGGAATGGCGCAGCAACGTTTATGGCCAGTGCAAGAGCTGGCTGGACGGCGGACTGCAACCCAGGGCCGTGACCCGCGACCTCAAATGGGGTGTGCCCGTACCCGTGGAAGGTGCTGAAGGCAAGGTGCTGTACGTATGGTTCGATGCCCCCATAGGCTACATAAGCAACACCGTGGAACTCCTGCCCCAAAGCTGGGAAAAATGGTGGAAGAGCGAAGACACACGCCTGGTGCACTTCATAGGCAAGGACAATATCGTATTCCACTGCATTGTCTTCCCTTCGATGCTCAAAGCCGACGGAACCTACATCCTGCCGGACAATGTGCCCGCCAACGAGTTCCTCAACCTTGAAGGAGACAAAATCAGCACCTCACGGGGATGGGCTGTCTGGGCGCACGAATATCTCAAGGATTTTCCCGGCCAGCAGGATGTGCTTCGTTACACCCTTACCGCAAATGCTCCCGAAGCAAAGGACAACGACTTCAGCTGGAAAGACTTCCAGGCCCGCAACAACAACGAACTCGTGGCCGTGTTGGGCAACTTCGTAAACAGAGCCATAGTATTGACACACAAATATTTCGAAGGTAAAGTGCCGGCCTATGCCAAAGCAGAAGCCATCGACGACGAAGCTCTCGCACAGATACCCGAGTTGAAAGCTGCAATGGAAAAATCCATCGAGGCCTTCCGCTTCCGCGAGGCGCTCGGCATTGCAATGAATATAGCCCGAGTCGGCAACAAATACCTCACCGACACGGAGCCCTGGGCCGTTGCAAAAAAAGACCTTGAACGTGCAGGCAGTATTCTGAACATCGCCCTTCAGATCTGCGCCGACCTGGCCGTGGCCTTTGAACCCTTCACTCCTTTTGCCGCAGAAAAACTTCGCAAAATGCTGAATGTCGGCATACGCGCCGGCAAGGATCATCGCGCAGGCGAACAAGTAACCGTCAATACTTACAAGGAAGGAGAATGCTCCGCCCTGCACACTGTCAGCGCAGAAAAAGGCGCCTGCTGCTGTGAAAACACCTGTCCCTCGGAAGGGAACGACGCCGGCATTTGCCTGGGTTGGGACAGCTTGGGTGCCAAGGATATTATACCCGCAGGCCACCGTTTGGAAAAGGCCGAGCTCCTCTTTGCCAAGATTGAGGATGAGCCCATCAACGCCCAGATAGCCCGTCTGGAGGCCATTCGAGCTGAAAAAGAGGCAGAAGCCAAGGCGGCCCAGGCAAGGGTTGTGGCACCCCAGAAGGAGACTTGCAGTTTCGAAGACTTCGAAAAAATGGATATACGCACAGCTACGGTTCTGGAGGCCGAGCGCGTGCCCAAGACGGACAAACTCCTCAAATTGACCATAGATACAGGCATCGATGTGCGCACCATAGTGAGCGGCATTGCCGAATACTATACTCCCGAGGAGATGCTGGGCAAGCAAATTTGTATTCTTGCCAATCTGGCCCCGCGTAAGATCAAAGGCATAGAAAGCAAGGGTATGATACTGATGGCCCGGCAGGGAGACGGCAAAATGAGGTTCATCACTCCGGCAGAAACTCTGG
>JAEDMF010000024.1 GCA_016303175.1 Bacteroidales bacterium | reverse complement strand
GCGCAGTTGGCTAGCGCGCTGCGTTCGGGACGCAGAGGTCGTGTGTTCGAGTCACCTCTTCCCGACAATATCTCCTTCAGGAATAATGTATAAGGCCGATGATTTTTCGCGTCTTGAAATCAGTCTTGACGCCTGCAGAAACAATTACAGCTACTACAAATCACTGCTCAATCCTTCAACAAAGTTGCTCGTGCTGGTAAAGGCCAATGCCTACGGCCACGGTGCCGCCGCATTTGCCAAGGTGATGGAGGAGCAAGGCGCCGACTATCTGGCTGTCGCCTACCCCGTGGAGGGAATGGAGCTGAGGAATGCGGGCATACATTTGCCCATTCTGGTACTGAGCGGAGGCACGGACTATTTCAATGAAATGATAGACTTCCGTCTGGAACCGGCCATTCCGAACATGTACACCCTCAAATGCCTGCTGGAAGTACTCCGACGCAGAGGCGAAAGTAGTTATCCCATTCATATCAAGCTGGACACAGGAATGCACAGGTTGGGCTTTATGAGCTCCGAAATCGATGAACTGCTGGATTTTCTGCCCAAATGTCCCGAAGTGAGGGTAAAGAGCATTTACTCCCATCTGGCCACAGCCGACGACCCTTCAATGGACCAGTTCACTCTGGCCCAGATAGAAATGTTCCGGCGCAATGCTCCCAGGATTTCGGACGCGCTCGGATACAAGCCTCTCTATCATATATTGAACTCCGCAGGCATCGAGCGTTTCAGCGATTATCAGATGGATATGGTGCGGCTGGGCATAGGCATCTATGGTCTGAGCCCCTTCTCCGCAGCCGAACTGAAACCTGTGGCCCACTTTAAGTGCAAAATACTGCAAATCAAGACCTTGAAGGAAGGTGACGGGGCGATAGGCTATTGCCGCAACGGTAAGATAGCCAAGGCCGGCACCGTGATTGCCACCATCCCCGTGGGCTATGCCGACGGAATTGACCGCAGGCTGGGCAACGGCAACTTTGCCTTCGAACTGAACGGTCAGCTTGTGCCAACCATAGGCAATATCTGTATGGATATGTGTATGTTGGACATTACCGGAGTGGAAGCCAAAGTCGGAGACACCGTAACAATTTTCGGAGACAAGCCCACCGCCGCCGAAATGGCGGAGAAACTCGGTACGATTCCTTACGAAATCTTCACCTCGGTTCCCCGCCGTATAGAAAGGATAGTGGTCAAGTAAACGTCTTTGCTTTCCGCAAACGCGGAACAAGCTACTGAGCGAGCGCTGCTATATTTTCTGCCGTAAATCCATATTCCGCCATCAGCTGGGCAGGTGTGCCTGATTCGCCGAAGCGGTCGCCGCCGTTGAGCAGTTTGAAACTTTCCATAGCAACGGCATTTTCCAGCACCAATGCAGCTATCATTTCACCCAGACCGCCGGCCTGATTGTGTTCCTCGCAGATTATGCACCTGCGCGTCTTGGTCAGAGACGCCAGAATAGTCTCCTTATCCAAGGGTTTGATGGTGGCAACATTGAGGACCTCGGCGCTGATTCCCCTGTCCTCCAGGAGCTGCGCGGCTTCAAGGGCGGGCCATACAAGGTGGCCATAGGCAATGATGGTCACGTCGCCGCCTTCATTCATAACATAGGTCTTGCCTATCTCAAAGTCCTGATTTTCATCGGTGAAGATGGGCATTGAAGGGCGTCCGAAACGCAGGTACACGGGGCCTTGGAACTCCGCCGCAGCCTTGGTGGCGGCAAGGGTCTGATTATAGTCGCAGGGAGCCACAACCGCCATATTGGGCAGGGCTCTCATAAGAGCCACGTCCTCCATAGTCTGGTGGGTGGCGCCGTCCTCGCCGAGGGTAATGCCGGCGTGGGAAGAGGCTATCTTAACATTGGTATTGCCGTAAGCTATCTCCTGGCGCACCTGGTCATATATGCGGCCTGTCACAAACTCGGCGAAGGACCCGATGAAGGGAACTTTGCCCGCTATGGCCAAACCGGCGGCAACTCCGGCCATATTGGCCTCAGCTATACCGCACTGGAAGAAACGCTCGGGAAATTCCTTTGCAAATTCTCCCATTTTGAGCGAAGGGGTCAGATCGGCCACCAGGCCTACCACCGCAGGATTCTTGCGCGCAACCTCGAGAAGACCTGCTCCAAAACCGCTGCGTGTATCTTTCTTTCCTTTTATTTCATATTTTGTCATAGTCCTGTCCTCCGTCCGTTAATAATCACCAAGAGTTTCATCAATTTGGGCAAGGGCCCTCTGCACTTCCTCTGCCGAAGGAGCCTTTCCGTGCCAGCCGTGCTTACCTGCCATAAAATCCACCCCATGGCCCATCTCCGTCTTTATAAGCAGCATTGAGGGCTTATCCTTCACACTGCCTGCGCGGACAAGAGCCTCGGCAACGATGTCGGGGTCATTGCCTTCCTCCACGATTTCCACGTTCCATCCGAAGGCCTCCCACTTAGCCTTGAGATCTCCCAGACCCGCAACCTCGTCCACATTGCCGTCAATCTGGCACATATTCCAGTCCGTAATGGCAATGAGGTTGTCCAGCTTGTGGTTGGCCGAGAACATTGCGCTCTCCCATATTTCCCCTTCCTCACATTCTCCATCGCCCAGAAGGCAGTACACTTTGTAGGGCTCGGCATCCATCTTTTTGGCGAGGGCTATTCCGGCAGCGCAGGCAAGACCCTGTCCGAGAGAACCGCTGGCCTGGACTATGCCGGGCAGACCGTGACCCACGCAGGGATGGCCCTGCAGACGGGTACCGAACTGACGCAAAGTTGCAAGCTCACCCACAGGAAAGTAGCCGGAACGGGCAAGCGAGGCATAAAGAATGGGCGCGAGATGACCTGCAGAAAGAATGAAGGCATCCTGAGATGCGGACGAGCGGGTCCAGTTGGAGGGGTTGTGCCTCATCACCTTGAAGTACAAGGCTGCAAACAAATCTGCAGAACTCAGGGAGCCGCCGGGGTGTCCGCTTCCTGCCGCACCTATCATGCGAATCACGTCGCGGCGAAGCTGGGATGCTATTTCTTTGAGAGAAGTTGTCTGTGACATAAAAGCTATATCTTTTTAGGATGGACAAATTTAATAAAAAATGGCTTTTTTCCACTATCTTTGCCGGTGAAAATGACTGCGAAAACGAAAGCATCAGCCATCACTATGAAAAAAACAAGGAATTTTTGCATCATAGCTCATATAGACCACGGCAAGAGTACACTTGCCGACCGTATGCTTGAGGTAACCCAAACCCTTTCCGAACGCGATATGGAGGCCCAGGTCCTGGACTCGATGGACCTCGAAAGAGAAAAGGGCATCACCATCAAGAGCCACGCCATACAGATGGACTACCGCCACAATGGGGAACTCTATACTCTCAACCTCATAGACACTCCGGGGCACGTGGACTTCAGCTACGAGGTCTCAAGAGCCATCGCCTCCTGCGAGGGTGCCCTGCTGGTGGTGGATGCAACCCAGGGAATTCAGGCCCAGACCATCAGCAACCTCTATCTGGCCATTGAACACGATTTGGAGATAATTCCCGTGCTGAACAAAATCGACGTGGAGTCCGCTATGGTGGACGTGGTACGCGACCAGGTGGTGGAGATGCTGGGATGCAAGGCGGAAGACGTGCTGCTTGCATCGGGAAAAACAGGACAGGGCGTTCCTGAAATCCTGGATGCCATCTGCGAGAGGATTCCGGCCCCGAGCGGAGACCCCGAAGCTCCCCTGCAGGCCCTCATCTTCGACTCGGTTTTCAACTCATTCAGAGGCATAATTGCCTACTTCAAGGTGGAGAACGGCTGCATACATACGGGAGACAAGGTGAAGTTCATGGGCACGGGCAAGGAGTACACCGCAGATGAAGTGGGAGTACTCAAGATGAAAATGGTACCCAAGGACTGCATCCCCTGCGGCAGCGTAGGCTACATCATTTCCGGCATCAAAACCGCGACGGAAGTGAAGGTTGGAGACACCATCACCCATCTGGAAAGGCCCTGCACCGAGGCCATCGCGGGATTCGAGGATGTGAAACCAATGCTGTTCGCCGGTATGTATCCGGTATCGGCCGACCAATACGAGGACCTCAGGGCAAGCCTGGAAAAGTTCCAGCTCAACGATGCCTCCCTCGTCTTCGAACCCGAGTCTTCCCTGGCTCTGGGCTTCGGCTTCCGCTGCGGCTTCCTTGGACTGCTCCATATGGAGATTGTGCAGGAAAGGCTTTTCAGGGAGTTCGGAATGGATGTCATCACCACAGTGCCCAACGTTTCCTACAAGGTGCTGACGACACAGGGGGAGATGGTTGAGGTACACAATCCTTCCGGTCTTCCTGCGCCCACCCTCATAGACCACATTGAGGAGCCCTACATACGCGCGCAGATAATATCGAAGAGCGATTTCTACGGGCCGATAATGAAACTCTGTCTGGACAAGAGGGGCACACTCAAAAGCGAGCACTATATCAGCGCAGACAGGGTGGAACTCACCTACGAGATGCCTCTGTCAGAGATAGTTTTCGATTTCTATGACAAGCTCAAGTCCATTTCCAAAGGCTATGCCTCATTCGACTACCACATTACGGATTACAGGCTCTCCCGCCTGGTTAAACTGGACATACTGCTCAACGGAGAGAGTGCAGACGCGCTCAGCACGCTGATACACCAGGACCACGCCTATGACTTCGGGCGGAAAATCTGCGAAAAGCTCAAGGAACTGATTCCCAGGCAGCAGTTCGACATTGCAATCCAGGCCGCCATAGGAGCCAAAATCATAGCCCGCGAGACGGTCAAGGCGGTGCGCAAGGACGTGACCGCAAAGTGTTATGGCGGTGACATCAGCCGAAAGCGCAAACTGCTCGAGAAGCAAAAACAGGGTAAAAAGAGAATGCGCCAGATAGGCACCGTGGAAGTGCCCCAGAGCGCATTCATGGCTGTCCTCAAGATTAACTAAATCATAGATTCCAGACGGTCGTTGATGGCCTTGGCAAGTTCCGTGTCCCCATTCGGCGTAAGCAAATCGTCGGCAAGATAATACAGATAGGTTGCGCAAGTCTCGAATTCGTCCTTGGCATAGGTATAGAACTGGGCGAAAAATTCCAGCGAAACAAAGAGTTCGTCCACCATACGGGAGGCAAGTTCGTGAGCCTTGGCATCCGCGCCCGCATTGAAGTATTCCTCTATCATCTTGCACACCGCCAGTTCATTGCCCAAATGCAGATACACCATCTCCAGAGGGTAGGCTCTCATCACCTCCAGACCCCTGTCCAGCAGTTGTTCGGCCTGAGCGTGACGTCCGGCCTTGTTGAGTTCCCTCGCAACCTGGGCGAACATATCCCTATAGCTCATAACGCCGCAGAAGGTGTAGATATTCTGGTAATCCACAAAATAATCGTTTCTTGCCACCGCATCAAACTTGTAAACCTCAGTCATAAGGCGATACAATTCATCCACGTCGGCCTTGCCGCAGTCACTGCGTCTGCAGCCCGTCTTTACAGGCACGAACTTGTATGAGAATCCGTCGTACATCAGATACTCTTTGATGCCCATATTGATATCTCCTCCCATTCCCAGAAGATTGATGGGACGATCCCACTCATAGCCATCCAGCAAGTCCATCATAAAGAGATCCTGCTTGGTGATAAAATCACGTTTCTCCGGGATTGTGAGCACTATTTCATCCGGAATCTGAGACTCCCATGATGCGGGCAGTATGCCGTATTTGATAACGTTTTCCTTGTTGACGGGGATGGAGAAACGGCGGCTGCATATGTAATCCACCTTCATTCCGGAGGCGAGTTCTATCTTTGCCTTGGGATGCTTGAAAACGGCCATCACATCTCTCAGAGGAATAACAGTCTGGCGAGAGTCCACAATGTAGATGAACTCGTTGGTGCCGTACAGATACTGCTCGAGAGGAACGCTGATAGGCAGGGGTTTGGAGTTGTTGCAGGCGTACTTCATCTGGTCAATGTGCCAGTCAGTGCCCAGCAGGGAAGTGTTGCAGATGCGCACGTCATTCCTTATGCCTTCCACTTCCTGAGCGTACCACAGAGGGAAAGTGTCATTGTCTCCGTGGGTTACAAGTATGCCCTGGGGACCGGTAGAATTAAGGTAATTGTAACCTATCTCGACAGCGGTACGGCGGTTGGAGCGGTCGTGGTCATCCCAGTTCTGACAAGCCATCAGCACAGGTACGCCAAGGCAGAGCAGACCGGCAGAGCAGGCAACGGCCATTTTAACTCCTTCTCCCTTTTTGGACAGCAGTTTGCCCAGAGCGGACATTATGGCAAGCAGGGCAAAGCCGCACCATACGCTGAAGAAATAGAAGGAACCGGCGTAGGCATAATCCCTCTCGCGGACCTGATATGGCGACTGGTTGAGGAATATCACAATGGCTATGCCTGTCATAAAGAACATAAGGAAATTTATCCAGCAACCTCTCTTGTCGCGGGCAAACTGATAGCACAGTCCTATGAGTCCGAGCAACAGAGGCAGGAAATAATAATGATTCTTGCCCTTGTTCTCTTTGAGATAGGCAGGAGCCGCACTCTGGTCCCCCAGACGGAAATTGTCTATGAAGGGAATCCCGCTCTCCCAATTGCCCTTGAACAGTTCTCCGGGCGAACTTGAATGAAAGTCATTCTGGCGTCCCGCAAAGTTCCACAGGAAATAACGCCAATACATGAAGTTGAGCTGGTAATCGAAGAAGAACGCCATATTGTCCCAGAAGCCGGGTTTCTTGTAGTCGGCGCCTTTGACGCTCTTGCCATTGCGTATGTAGGCATTGTAGAACTCTGCATTTTCTGCCCCTGAGGCGTGCATACGGGGGAAAAACATCTTGCCGGCCTTATCGTAAATGATATCGGGCTGACCTGCTGTCTTGATGTAGCGGCCATTCAGGGGAGCCCAGTAGGTTGTAGGCTCAGTCGTTGCCGGGGCATCAAAATACTGTCCGTACAGGAGAGGTGTCTTGCCGTACTGCTCACGGCTGAGATAACGCACGAGAGTAAAGGCATTGTCGGGCTGGTACTCGTTCGTGGGGGTCTTCGCGGCGCTGCGTATCACGCATATGCTGAAAAGGCTGAAGCCTGTCACTATGCAGGTGAAGCACAAGATGGCCGTGTGGATGAGGACCTGATTCTTTTTGCGGGCAAAATACATCCCGGCAAAGCACAGGGCGAACACCAGCACTACAAAGAACACGGCGCCGCTGTTGAACGGCAAATGAAGGCTGTTCACAAAGAACAGGTCGAAATAGGCCGCAACAAGGGGCAGATATGGTATTATAACAAAATTGACCAATGCCAGCAGAACCACTCCGAGGGCGAAGATGCCCAACCACTGCAACGTACTGTATTCCTTGTCCTCCCGCTGGCGGTAGTAGTACATGAAAACCATCGCGGGTATGGTCAACAGATTGAGCAAATGTATGCCGATGGAGAGACCCATCAAAAAGGAAATCAGCACTATCCAGCGGTTGGCGTAGGGAGTGTCGGCCTGGTCGTACCAGCGTGTCATTGCCCAGAATACAAGGGCGGTGAAAAGAGAGGACATTGCATACACCTCTCCTTCCACGGCACTGAACCAGAAGGTGTCCGAAAAACAGTAAATCAGAGAGCCCGCAGCCGCACTGAGCAGAATGGCGGCAGTTTGCGAAGGACTGTAGCGGGAGCCTTCTACCGCAGGGGTGACCATACGTCGCGCGAAGAACACTATGGTCAGGTACAGGAAAAAGATGGTGAAGGCGGAGCACAGGGCGCTCAGGGCGTTCACGGCAACGGCGGCATTCTCACCGCTGAAAGGTATGGTGAATATGCGGGCAAACAGCTGGAATACGGGGTTTCCCGGGGGATGGCCTACCTCCAGCTTGTATGACGATGCTATGAATTCGCCGCAGTCCCAGAAAGAGGCGCTGGGCTCCAATGTCAGCAGGTAGGTGAGCGCCGCAATGAGGGTCACGATGGCTGCTGTCAGATAATTATAAAAAGAGAATTTCTTCTGATTCATACGTACAAAGATACGAATAGAAATCGTTATATTTGCAAAAAAGATACCCATTATGGCCGATAGCGACTGGAAACACAGACTGGGTGTGGTTTTTTCCACAAATCCGGATTTTCAATATGAGACAGAACGGGAAGAAGTAGTTGAAACGCCGGAAAATTCGCGTCAAAGACTGATCGTACGCATAGACAGGCGTGCTCGTGCGGGAAAACAGGTCACCCTGGTGGACGGATTCATCGGCCGTGACGAAGACCTTGCCCTGCTGGCAAAAACCCTCAAGAGCAAACTCGGCGTAGGCGGCAGCGCCAAGGACGGACAGATAGTCATCCAAGGTGATTTCCGCGACAGGGTGTGCGAATTACTGACCAAAATGAACTACAATGCCAGAAGGGGCAACTGATTTCCTGCCGTACGGCCTGGGCCTTGCCCTGAGTTGTCTTGTAATCATTACCCTTACGGAAAAGATTATAAGAATCTTTCCGTGGCTGCTAGCTTGTCTGCTCAGGACAAAGGAATGCGACAATCTTGAAGATGCCTTTTCAATTGCACGCGCCCGCAACAGCGTATGCGTCGGACTGACCCTTCCAATGATATGCATTGCCTCCCTATACAGACTTTATCCCCCAATAGAAAAGCTTGCCGGCAATGCATGGGGCAGCCTCGGACTGTACGCCGCTCTTTTCGCCGCATATTTTCTGCTTCGTCGAATCTGCACCATAATCTTTCGAGGGAAAAAGACGGACCGCAACAGCTATGCTTACTGCATACGCGTAGCCTACAGTTTCTGCACCATATCCTACCTGCTGGTCTGCGTTAGCGCCGCCGTATGCGCCTTGTGCGGGACAGACGCATGCATCACAAGAGCTATCTTATTATGGGAGTTAGGGATATGTTATTTGATGAATTTGCTCAGGACAACACAAATTTTTGCCCATTATCAAGGTTATTTGCGCGCTTTTTTGTACCTTTGCACCCTTGAAATTTTACCCACCGCCATTCTCGTCATTCCGGCGGTAATTTTTTAGAGATGCAAATATGCAAATCAAGAAAATAATAGTATCCCAGAACGCGCCTAAATTAATGCAGTCCTACACGGAGTTGGGCAACAAATACGGCATTACCATCGACTTCGTCCCCTTCTTCACCATCCAGCCGGTGAGCTCTATGGAGATACGTGCCCAAAGATGCAACGTGAATGATTTTTCTGCTATTGTATTCTCCTCCCGCACCACCATCGACGCCTTTTTCTCCCTTTGCGAGGAGTTGCGGGTGAGAATTCCCGATACAATGAAATACTTCTGCACGAACGAGAAAGTAGCCAACTATCTCCAGAAGCACATAGTATATCGCAAGCGCAAGATTTTCTACGGAGACGGAACGCCATCCTCCATTTTGAACCTGATTACGGCAAAGCACAAGGACGACAATTTCCTGATAGTAACCTCAGACAACAAGAACAACAGCGTTACCCGCGTATTTGAGGGCAGCTCATATAAATTCAGCAGCGCCATTTTCGCAAAAAGCGTGATGTCAGACCTGAGCAGCCAGAATCTGGAGAGTTACGATGCCTTTGTATTCTGCAACAAAATGGATGTGACTTCCCTGCTGCAGAACTGTCCCGATTTCAAGCAGGAGGAACGGGCCATCATTACTTACGGAGCCTCCGCATCGCTCAAAAGCGCACTTTCCGAGGCCGGATTAAGCGAAACCCTGAATGCTCCGGGGCCCAACTGCCCGTCCCTGGTTGCAGCAATAGAAAACATTCTCAAACAGAACAATTAAGTGGAACATGGCCTTTCAAAAAAGGAGCGCATTAGTTCCCTGAAGGCTATCGAACATCTGATTGCCCGCGGTCACTATGTCGGCAGCGGGCCTCTGCGTTGTTGCTGGGTGATACGGAATACCGGGGCGGCTGAGGCTATTGAGGTAGCGGAAAAGACCGGAGCGGCCGGGGTGGCTGAGGTTATTGAGACTGCGGAAAAGGCCGGAGCAGCAGGGGTGGCAGGGTTGGCTGGCAAGGTCGAGGCAGCTGATGCCTCCAAGGTTACCGCCGCGCAGGGCACGCCCGTACATCTCAACAGAATAGTTGTTTCAGTGCCTAAGAAAATGTTTAGAAGGGCCGTCAAGCGCAATCTGCTGAAGCGCCGCATCCGCGAAGCCTACCGCCTTCAGAAGCAGCTTCTGACTGGCAACGGAGTGGATTTGATGTTTGTTTACAAAAGCAAGGACATTGCCCCATATAGCCAGATAAGCGACTGCGTGGCCGCCATCCTGAAACAAATATCCTCCAAACTGCACAAAAATGAACAGATCTGACCTGCGAAGGTGGGCTGCTCTACCCCTCATCGCCCTGGTACGCTTCTATCAGCTCTGCATATCCCCTCTCAAACCGGCCGGGAGTTGCCGATTCACACCAACTTGTTCCCAATATGCGCTGGAAGCCCTGCGCAAGTACGGCCCCATCAAGGGACTCTACCTCAGTATAAGGCGCATCCTGCGTTGCCACCCCTTCGGCGGCAGCGGCTACGACCCCGTACCATAGTTACTTCGGGCAGAATCCCCTCGGACAGAGGCTCATCAAACAGAGAGTCACCTCGGGTAGAATCCCCTCGGACAGAGGCTCCTCAAACAGAGAGTCACCTCGGGCAGAATCCCTTCGGACAGAGACTCCTCAGGCAGAGTCACCTCAGGCAGAGTCACCTCAAGCGGAAAGCCAAATATGTAATGGGCTTACCCTCTGCCAGAAACATCTTCTCATAGTGAGTCTGGACAGCCTTGAGCTCGGGTCTGTCCAGAAGGTCGCAGGAGGGAGCGCAGAAATGCGTACCCTTGCCTCCGTACAAATCATCGGTAGCGCACAACAGCTCAAGTCCTTCCTGCTCTATAACCTCAAGGGTGAACTCATGCAGTTCCCGGGAGTCGGTTTTCAAATGTACTATGCCTCCGGGAACAAGGAATTTACGATAACGCTCCAGAAACATAGGAGAAGTGAGCCTCTTATTGGGCTTTTTGGGCTGGGGGTCACAGAAGGTAATCCAAATCTGGGAAACTTCCGACGGAGCAAACAGAGAATTGATAAACTCTATCCTGGTGCGCAGAAAAGCCACATTTGACAGAGCATTCTCAGTTGCAGTCTTGGCTCCTCGCCACAGACGGGCTCCCTTGATGTCAACTCCTATATAATTGCAGGAGGGCACGCGGGTCGCAAGGTCTATAGTATATTCGCCCTTGCCGCAGCCCAGTTCGAGCGTAATCGGGGCGGCATTGCCCGTCAGACGTTTGCAGAACATTTCTTCATTCCAACGACCTTTGATGGGGTCATCCTTATGGAGAACCTCATCCTGGGAGGGTTGGTACAGACAGGAGAAAGTCTCATTCTCCGCAAACTTGAATAACTTGCCCTTACTCATTGCTCTTGCGCTTTCTGTTGTTGTGACGATGCTTCTTTTTTGCGGCCTTCTTATTGTCGAAACGGGATATATCATCCGTGTCTTCAGTTGCTACAAAGTCTTTCTGAACTGCCTCGGCCGCAGGTTTGATGGTCTCCGGCTTGATGCCTTTGCGGTTCAATTCCATAATTTCCTTCACCTCAGAAGCTTTAAGAGGATAAAGCATGCTCAAAGAGCCTTTCTCATAGGTGAAATACATAGTCTGGGCCAGAATGTCGGTCTTGGCCAGATATGCCAGACCATCCTGGAATTCGAGAGGCTGGTGAAGTCGGGGAATGTACTGTTGGGCATCCATATAGGCAGCCACTTCGTAATTGAGGCAACATTTCAGCTTGCCGCACTGTCCGGCCAATTTCTGCGGATTGAGCGAAAGATCCTGGCATCTTGCCGCGCTGGTGCTGATGCTCTTGAAGGAGGATATGTAGTTGGAACAGCAAAGTTCCCTTCCGCATATGCCCAAACCGCCTATGAGGCCGGCTTCCTGGCGGGCTCCTATCTGCTTCATCTCCACCCGGATATGGAATTCCTCGGCAAAATCTTTGATGAGCTGACGGAAATCCACGCGACCGTTGGCAATATAATAGAATATGGCCTTGGTACCGTCACCCTGAAACTCCACATCACCTATCTTCATCTCGAGCGACAAATTGGCGGCAAGCTGACGCGCACGAATCATCGTTTCCTGTTCGCGGGCGGTTGCCTCACGCCATTTTTCGATATCAAGGGGTTTTGCCTTGCGATAAATCTTGCGGAATTCGAATTCCTCCGGATTGATATGCTTGGCGGCCATCTGGGCAGCGACAATGGGGCCTTCAAGAGTGACTATGCCGAGGTCGTGTCCTGTCGCGGCCTCCACCACCACCTTGTCGCCTGTCTTTATGCTCTGGCCTGAGTCATTGATATATATGCCCTTGCGGGTATTCTTGAAACGGACTTCAAAATATTTGTCATACTGCTCCTGATTCACGCCTTTGAGGTAGTTGAACACCTCCAACTTGCAGCAACCGCTGCGATAGGTGCATTTGAGTTCACCATCCTCCTTGCGCTCCACGGTACAGCCTCTGGAGCAGTCAAATTCTTTATTCTCTATCATAATAATGAATATAAATTGTTCACCAATTGTGTGAACACCATTTTGGACGCTACATTGCGTCCTATCAGCATGGCAGCCTCATTGAGCGCGGCCACGGAACGGGAGTAGAAATTGGCGGGCAGTATTTTTGCGGCTTCGCCCACCCTGACCTTCTCTGCTTCGCTGCGGCAGTAAGCCAAATCTTCCAGACGACGCGAAGTCAGGAAGATCTTACGCAGTTGTTCCGATGCGAAGGTACAGAACGACACCTGCTTGTCCCGAGAGCGGAGAGCCTCAAAGCCCTCCACGCAGGAAAGGGCATCCTTCAGGGAACGGCTCAGAAGGGCCTCCAGCAGCCTTACCCACAAATCCTCAACGTCAGCAGCAGCGCCGCCGCAGACAGACAGGGAGCGATCGAAAGGCAATACCCTCAGCCCCTGACAACGGCTCGTAACCGTAGGCAAAACAGAACCGGGGTCCTGGGTAATCAGGATGATGACCGTCTTTGCCGGAGGTTCCTCAATCAGCTTGAGCATCTTATTGGCCGTCTGGGAATTCATCTTCTCGGGCAAGAACATCACCAGCGCTTTGTATTCCCCGCTTAGAGGCGTCAGGGCCAGAGTACTGAGAATTTCCTTGGCATCCGCTACCGTGATGTTACCCGTCTTGGACTCTATCCCGAGAGCGTCATACAAATCCAACTCGGTAAAGTACGGATTTGAGGCATAAAGCTCCCTGAAAGCCACAATACCTTCCGAAGAGAGGGGCTTGTCACTCTTTATGACCTTGCCTTTGTTGACAGGAAATACATAATGCACGTCCGGATGGATGAGCTTGGAAATCTGGATGCAGGAGGGACATTGGCCGCAAGAATCCCCATCGTGGGGATGTTCGCACATAAGGTACTGCAGAAATGCATTTGCCAGCACAAGACCTCCCGACGAGGGATTCTCATAAAACATCATCGCGTGAGGCACACGCGAATTATCCACCATGGCTCTCAAAGCAGCCACAGCCTCCGCATTGCCCTGTATATCCGCAAACCTCATTGCCTTATGCCATTATGATGAACGATGCGCCAAGTACCTGGCCATATCCTCGAGCGCGCGCCTGTATTTTGTATCCGGCAGAACCGCCAGGGCCTGCACTGCCTTGTCAGAATACTCCTCCAACACCTTACTGGCTCTCTGGACGCCCTTATGCTCCTTCACGAACTCAATGATGCGGTCCCTTCCTTCGGGGGTAATCTCCCGCACCGCAGCCCTGATCTCTTCCTGCTCCCGCGCTGTCACCTGCTCAAGCGCACACAACAGAGGAAGCGTAATCTTATGCTCCAGAACATCCACCCCGCAGGGCTTGCCTACTTTCTCGGGAGAGGTATAATCAAAAATATCATCCATCATCTGGAAGGCGTAGCCCAAATGGCGTCCGTACTCCTTCACAGCCTCCTCATATTCCGCGGGAGCGCCCACGGCTATGGCAGCGGACAGGCAGCTCACGACAAACAGGGACGAGGTCTTGCCATATACAATGCGCAGATAATCCTCAAAATCGGTGTCGCAGGTGGAGGCCTTCTGGAGCTGGTACATCTCCCCCTCGGCAAGGTCAGCAAGAGTGCCGGCAAACAGAGAAATTACTCTTTCCCTACCACGGCTTATATCCAAAATGGCCAGTAAGGCTCGAACAAGCCAGAAATCTCCGACCAGCACACTCGCTTGAGGACCCATCATCTTACGCAGAGTGGGCTTACCGCGACGCTCGTCGGCCTGGTCCGCCACATCGTCGTGCAGAAGGGTGGCATTGTGCATAAGTTCCGAAGCCACGGCGAGTTTTACCGCATCCTCATTGATTTTTCCTTCCGAACAGGCAGCCGCAGTCAGTAGAGAAAGCATAGGGCGGACCTGCTTGCCGGAATTGGCGAGCAGATTGGTATTAACCGCGTCCAAAAGGGGAATATCCGTCCCCAAGTAGGCGCGGATACCTTCCTGCATGGCCTCCCAGTGTTCTCCCAAAAGTATCTTTATCTTATCTACATCCATCAAAGACAGCTGCTATAAATGTTTGAGCCTGAGTAATTTTAGGCAATGACACTAATTGAAGAAAAACACTGCGTGGAAAGTAAGGGCACGGCTGGCTCCCGGATCGATGATGCTGCCGCCGGAAGCTGCTGTCCACTGGCCGAAACGCCAGTCATAGCGCAGGCTGAACTGGAATTTCCAGATATCAAGAC
>JAEDMF010000189.1 GCA_016303175.1 Bacteroidales bacterium | reverse complement strand
AAACAGCTTGTACAGATAGGGCACGCTTATGTGCAGTTCATTTGCAAGATCAATGAGCGTTATTTTTCCAGAGATGTTCTTGGATATCATTTTCAGTGCCTTGTCCACCAGAAGATTTTCGGAAAAGGATGTGGCGGGAGCCTTGGCTGAAGCAGCGTGAATATCCGGCTCGCGGATAAGCTCGATAAGGAATACCTGCATCAAGGCCTCAAGGTATTCGCTGGAGAAAGGGGCATCGCTCTGCTCAACAAGTATTTTGGAAAGCACACCCTTGAGCGAGGATGGAAGGCGCATCACCCTGTCAGTTATGGTCTGGGGCAGGTCACCGGTATGGTTAAAGGAAACCGTGAGGAATTTTACCGGAAGGTCGGAATACTGAATATGCCATTGGTTCTGGCCGATGATTATGAACTCCTGCTGCGAGACCACATAGTCATGACCGTTAATAATGTTGTGCAGAGTGCCCTGATCCACATAGGTCAGCTCATAGGGGGGGTGTGACTCACCTCTGAAATAAAAGTTGCTGGAGGTCTCCTGATAGAAGACGGTAATTATCTTTTCAATGGCAAAACGGGGTGGATCCTCAGCATCACCGAAGGGCTGCCTCGTCTCTATAACCTCAAGGATACAGTCGTCCGGGCGTATTACTACCAGACTGCTTGACTGCTCAAAGGGGAAAAGAGCAAAGACCACGCCTGCATTTATCTGCACGATGCGGTCAAGGTAGAAGTAAACGGGCTTCTCATCTTCATAAATCGCAAGGACGGTCATGCCCTCTGCGTAGTCCAATGTCACAGATTTGTTGCAGCGGCATATTTTTATCTCCTCAGAGGAGAAAAGAACTCGCTCTTCTTCAACTTCTCCTTTAGCAACGGAGCGGGTATTGAGCAACACGCCAAACGTTGAAAAAGTGCTTGTGCTCAGGCTTGTTAACTTCATGTGTGTTTACCCCTTTTCTTGTCTTATTATTACATGCAAAAAGGAAAAACGCAAGACTATTGCCTAAAATTCTCAAAAGTTTGTCGTTTTTTATACTAAACTCAGTGCAAGTATTGTACTCGAACAGATTAACGTATAACATACAATTTAGATAAAAAACATACAAGAAAACGAGGATATGCAACATGAGCAAAGAACCTACTCTTGTCATAATGGCCGCCGGTATGGGGAGCCGTTTCGGAGGACTTAAACAGATCGAGCCCGTGGACAGTCAGGGTCACATTATAATTGACTTTTCCCTCTTTGACGCCTACCGCGCAGGCTTCCGCAAGGTGGTTTTCATCATCAAGAAGGAAATTGAAGAAGATTTTAGGCTGTGCATCGGAAACCGCATGGAAAAGTGGTTTGACGTACAATACGTTTTCCAGGACACTGCCGATCTGCCTGCGGGCTATACCGTTCCCGAAGGCCGTACCAAGCCCTGGGGCACCGGTCACGCAATACTCAGCGCCCGCGATGTAGTTGACGGCCCCTTCGCTGCCATCAATGCCGACGATTTCTATGGTCCCACCGCCTTCAGCACCATTTACGACTTTCTTGCTACCAACAAGGATGAGGATGTTTACGCCATGGTAGGATACCGTATGCGCAATACCGTCACCGAAAATGGCAGCGTTGCCCGCGGCATATGTGAAGTAGAAAACGGCGTTCTTAAAAGCATAACTGAGTGCACCAAAATCTTTAAGGATGGTGCTGATGCAAAGTTCACTGAGGACGGCGAAACCTTCACCCATGTTCCAGGCGAGACCATCGTGTCTATGAACCTCTGGGGCTTCACTGGAAAGATGATGGATGAACTGTGGAATCGTTTCCCTGCATTCCTCGATGAGAATCTGCCTGTTAACCCCTTGAAGTGCGAGTATTTCCTGCCCTTTGTGGTAAATGAGCAGATTGCAGAAAACCTTTCCTCCGTCCGTGTTCTTCCCTGTGAGGAGGTATGGTACGGCGTAACATATAAGGAAGATCTTGCATCCGTAAAGAATGCGATTCAGGCCATGAAGGATCAAGGCATATATACAAAGGAGCTTTGGAAATGAACGAAGTATTAGATCGTGTACTGCATTGCTTTTCACTGGACAGTGACCCCGTCTCCTGCGAAAAGTACGGCTGCGGCCATATCAACGTCACCTATCTTGCGGTGACAGAGTCCGGCAGACGTTACATTCTTCAGAAAATCAACGAAAACACCTTTAAGGATGTGGCCGGGCTCATGGACAACATTGCCCGGGTCACTGCCCACCAGCACAGTCTGTCCTCCGATCCCCGCGGTGCCCTTACCCTCATTTCCACGGTTGAGGGAAACACCTATATTCAGAATGATACCGGCGCATGGCGCGTGTATGACTTCGTTGAGGATTCTCTCTGCCTCCAGCAGCCTGAGACGAACGAGGACTTCTATCAGAGTGCTGTGGGCTTCGGCAGCTTCCAGCAGCAGATGAAGGACTTCCCCGCCGAAACGCTTCATGAGGCCATTCCCAACTTTCACAACACGCCCGACCGCTACCGCATCTTCAAGGAGACCCTGAAGCGCGATCCCATGGGCAGGGCAAAGGAAGTCAGCAGGGAGATTGACTTCTACCTTGCCCGTGAAGAAGAAATGTCCACCTTGCAAACCCTGCGCATGAGCGGAGAGCTGCCCACCCGGGTCACCCACAACGACACGAAGCTCAACAACGTGCTTCTTGACGCGGCAACCCGTAAAGCACTCTGTGTTATTGATCTGGACACCGTTATGCCGGGTCTCAGTCTCTATGACTTCGGTGATTCCATCCGCTTCGGCGCTGCTACGGCCCCGGAGGATGAAAAGGACCTTGAAAAGATGACCATGAGCCAGGAACTTTTCCGTATCTATACGCAAGGCTTTGTAAAGTCCTGCCCCGGCCTTACCGAGGCAGAGCTTGCATACCTCCCGATGGGTGCAAAGACCATGACGCTGGAGTGCGGTCTCCGATTCCTCACCGACTATATTGA
>JAEDMF010000188.1 GCA_016303175.1 Bacteroidales bacterium | reverse complement strand
ACGAAAATAATAAGTTGCCTCAGATTTGAATTAGATTTTCGAGGTCAGATTTTCAAAGATGATGCAGGTTATTTTTTGAGGATTACCTAACGTTGTTGAAAAGGCTGGCGAGAGGCTATGGACCTGCCCAGTGTCAAAGCATCGGCATACTGGAGCGCATCTCCGAAACCAAGTCCGCGGGCAAGGGTTGTAACCGTCACGCCATATTGTGATATTTGTCGGTATATATAGAATGAAGTAGTCTCGCCCTCCACATCTGCTGGAAGGGCAAATATCACCTCAATGTTCTGCGCCTGTGAGTTTGCGCAAAGTCTTTCTAGTCTTTCTTTAAGTTGAGGGATGGCCAGATCCGAGGGAGCTGTGCCGTTTATAGGAGAAATGATGCCCCCTAAAACATGATAAACGCCTTTATACTGTCCGGTGTTTTCTATACTCATTACGTCCTGAACGCTCTCAACCACGCACAACTGATTGTGGAGCCGTCCGCCGTCCGAGCAGATGCTGCAAAGATCGCTGTCGGATATCATCCCGCATTCCCTGCAGTAGCATACGTTGTCACATAGGGCATTGATGGCCCCCGTGAACTGGTGTACGCTTTCCTTGTCCTGCTTCAACAGGTGCAGGGCCAACCTCAACGCACTACGCCGACCCACCCCCGGGAGGGAGTGGATGGCGTCAACTGCGTTTTCCAACAATGTGGATGGGTATTCTTCTTTGTACAAGAATTATTCGGATTCCTACGAGGATTATTCAGCCTTGCCGTTTGAGCCCAGCACATTGATAATCTTGTGCATATAGAGCTTCTTCATCTCGTCACGAGCGGGACCGCAGTACTTGCGGGGGTCAAACTCGCCGGGTTTCTCAACGAAAACCTTGCGGATGGCGGCTGTCATAGCCAGACGGCTGTCGGAATCGATGTTGATCTTGCATACGGCGCTCTTGGAAGCCTCGCGAAGCTGCTCCTCGGGGATACCTACTGCGTCAGGCAGCTTGCCGCCGTTTGCGTTGATGATGTCAACATACTCCTGTGGAACTGAAGAAGAACCGTGAAGCACGATGGGGAAACCGGGAAGTTTCTTCTCGATGGCATGAAGCACGTCGAATGCGAGGGGAGGAGGTACGAGCCTACCTGTCTTGGGGTCACGGGTGCACTGCTCGGGAGTGAACTTGTATGCACCGTGTGAAGTGCCGATGGAGATTGCGAGTGAGTCGCAGCCTGTACGGGTGGCGAAATCCACTACCTCTTCAGGCTTGGTATAGTGTGACACTGCTGAAGAAACCTCGTCCTCAACGCCTGCGAGCACGCCGAGCTCAGCCTCAACGGTCACGTCGTGCGCGTGAGCATACTCCACTACCTTCTTTGTAAGGGCAATGTTGTCCTCGTAAGGAAGGCTGGATGCGTCAATCATTACAGAAGAGAAGCCTGTATCAACACAGCTCTTGCAGAGTTCAAAGCTGTCGCCGTGATCCAGGTGCAGACAAATCTGGGGATGCTCCCAGCCAAGCTCCTTCGCATACTCCACAGCACCCTGGGCCATATAGCGGAGAAGAGTCTGGTTGGCATAGTTGCGGGCGCCCTTAGACACCTGAAGAATAACGGGAGACTTAGTCTCGGCTGAAGCCTGGATGATGGCCTGCAGCTGCTCCGTATTATTGAAATTGAATGCAGGGATAGCATAACCTCCTGCAACGGCCTTGGCAAACATTTCTTTGGTGTTTACAAGACCAAGTTCTTTGTAAGATACTGCCATATTTTTGATGTTAGAAATATTATTTTTCAAAAAACTGTGCGAAATTAGTTAATTTTGCAGAAAATAGCAATCCAAAATGGTCAAAAAAGCGATTATATTCTCCGCCCCCTCGGGTGCCGGGAAAAGCACCATAGTCAAACATTGTATAGAACGCTTCCCCCAGCTGGCCTTTTCCATCTCAGCAGCATCGAGGGCGCCCCGCGGTTCGGAGCAGGACGGGGTGGAATACTATTTTCTCAGCGTGGACGAATTCCGCAAACGCATTGATGCGGACGAGTTCGTGGAATGGGAACAGGTCTATCCCGGCTCCTACTACGGCACTCTCAAAAGCGAGGTGGAGCGTCTGTGGGCAGAGGGCAAGGCCATCACATTCGACGTGGACGTGAAGGGAGGATACAATCTCAAAAAATACTTCGGTCCCCAGGCCCTGTCCGTATTCATCCAGGCTCCATCCATCGAGGTACTCAAGCAAAGGCTGACAAGTCGCAACACAGATTCAGCCGAAGCCATCGCCACCCGCCTTGCCAAAGCCGGGCAGGAAATCGAATTTGCAAAAGGAAAGTTCGACTACACTCTGATTAATGACGATCTGAACAAAGCCTACGCCGACATCGACAAAGTCCTCTCCGACTTCCTTGCGGAATAGTGGGGCAAAAGCAGAATTGCAGACCGGCACAAAAAAAAGGGTAAGCTACTTGCATCGCACCGCTACAACCTTATACCCTTGCTGCCTTCCGACCCTGGGGGAATTCTAAGGGAGCTGGTCGTGCAAGACTTACCCAAGCGCAAAGGTACGCATTTTTTTTAGATTGGCAAATTTGCGTACTAAAAGGTCATAATATTTGCATATTATCAGTATTAGATAGACGAATATTGTGTCATTTATCCGTATTATATCAATAAAATGCTATATTTGCACATAGCTGATAACGACACTGGATATGAGCATTTCAGAAATAGAGAAAGTATTGCTTGAGCAGCAGGATGAACTTGAAGCCCTTGAAGGTGAAGTGTTGATTCACCGCCCCGAAGAAGACCTTATAAACCTGAAAAGCAAGCTTGCACAAGTTGTTATCGGTGTCAGGAGAAGCGGAAAGTCCACTCTTTGCTTCAATGCACTGAGGAAAGCTGGTGTGCATTATGCCTATGCCAACTTTGACGACGAGCGTCTTGAGGATCTGGAAACGCAAGATCTTGACAATGTTCTTCAGACGCTATATAAGATCTATGGTAAGTTC
>JAEDMF010000187.1 GCA_016303175.1 Bacteroidales bacterium | reverse complement strand
GAGGTAAACCGGAGTTGCCGCGGCCGAACCGCAAAGCACATCCACCTTGCCATAGTTCGGTATTACCACGCCATATTGCGTACCCAGCAATCCTATGGAATCATACGCTATGTCGTCACCGACGTAATAAGCATAGAAAGTGTAGTTGTAGGGAGAATTGAACGGGTATGTAAACTCTGTCCTTTCTCCGGATGCATCCACAAAATATGCCTGCCCGTCCGAGCCGACACGAGCTCTGGAGCGTATCAATACATTGTTCTCCTTAAACTCACCGCTGAAGCCCACGATTCCGAAGTTGTGTTCGGACAGATAGGAAATGTCTCCCACAGGAGCAGCCTTCACGGATAGGGACGGGGCCTCCCCGACGAAGAATTCCACAGGGATCGGCGTCGTCTCATCTGCTGTCCACTCCATCCCGTCCATACCACGCTCCGCATCGTCCTTGACGCAGGATGAGAGCATCAGGGACAATGCAGGGAGCAGGATGAACAGATGAAGTTTCTTCAGCATCAGTCAGAAAACTTACTCGATATCTATGATATCACCTGTGAAACCGTCTTTCCAAGGCTCAAGAGATACTTTGATTTCAATCTTCTCAGCAGAAGACATTGTGACGGTCAGGTAGTAACGATAGCCAGGCTTGAAACCTTCGAAATCGGGAACAGACTCAAATTTGCTGCGGATGTCAGCTCCTGTGACCTTATAGGTAGGGTCTTCGTTTCCGACGGGATTCTGCTTGATGGTGAAACTGAATTCAATGTTGTTCAAAGTTTCGGCGGTGCCGGGGCTGATGAAGAACTCGCTGATTTTGGTGCCGTCCAGGGTGTAAACGGGATAGATGCCTTCTGCGGGGATATCACAAATCTTGTCCGTAAGTTGGGATTCCTCGAGGATTTCGCCGGTCTTTACATTGAGGCGGGCAGAGGCGGGGAGATTCTTGATGACGGCATCAGTGATGCGTACATTGCCGTTCTCGGGTTTGAAGGAGTCCTCAGCCCTCTGGTCGGCGGCTTTCACTCTGAAAATGAATTCGGATGTGAGGTGCTCAAAGTGGAGCTTGGGCAGGTTTGTTTCCTCAAGATTGCGCTTGTAAACGGAACGGATGTATTTGGCGCAGAAGCCCTCGATTGTACCCTTTTCGGGGTCATCGATAGGAGTTGCAACTGCAGGCTGGGACCAGAGCACGTCGATCAGGCCGTAATTGTTGATTGCAACGGTACCGTTATCCTCAACTTTAGTGTGCGAATTCTCTTCGTCACTGACGTGGAAGCCGTAGAAAGTATAATTGTTGGTCGATGCCAGAGGATAATAAACAGGAATACCGTCAATGGTGAGGTCAGCCTTATTATCCGCATTGATATGGGAAGGAATGCAGTTGCTGCCTTCTGCATACAGGTCTTGGAAAAGAACAGGCTGAGGCTTCTGATCGTCGCCCAGAGCATATACCCCAAACTCCACATTTTCCAGTGAACTGATTTCACCGGCTTTGGTTGTCATATTGGATGTCCTGCTTATAATCTGGACAGGGACTTGCAGACTCTCGTCATTGACCCAGGGTTCCAATTTGTTCTCAACGCTGTGAGACTTGCTGCAGGAAATTGCAACTGTTGCTGCACAAAGTGCAAGGAAGGTGAATTTTGCTGTTTTCATAATATTATTTTTTTGATTTTGTTTTCGTTTTATTACACTTACCAAGGAAGTTCATCGGGGTCTATGGTTATGTTGCCGCCCTCAGACCAAGGCTCCAGAGAAACGTTAATTTCGATTTTTTCAAGACCGTAAATCTTGACGAGAACCTTATATTTGAAGCCCACCTTGAATTCCGTCGCAGTTGTATTTTCGTCAATTGTGACATCCTGAGGCCGGATATCATAACTTACGCTGAGATTCTCCTTGTATTCGCCCGGAACGCTGGCATCTATGAGCTGCTTGAAGCCGATGTCGATGGTATGGACATCCGCGGGAATGACCATCATCGAACCGACAGTCTGTTCAGGCCCGCCAGGCAGAAGTTCAATGCCGCCGACAGGAAGAGCCACCGGAAGTTTATTAACCTGGGCATCTGCGTCGGCCACCACTCCGGTGACACCGCCCGCAATGTCAGCAACCACGAGTTTGCCCGTTGTGACAGATGAAATAGTGAAATCATCTATATTGATTACGGTGCCTGTGGTGGAGCAATTCTGCACTGAGAAATCAAAGCGGGTAAGACAATGCCGGAATTGGAGGTCGGGAGTTACCCCACGGCGGGCTGAATACCCGGAATAAGCTTTCTCCACCTCCACTATCCTTGTTTGAGTGGCTTCGGACCATGTATCCGCCTCACGATTCGCAGCAGCTATCATAAGGTCCTGTGTACCATTGATTTCAAAAGGTACGGATATCGTAGTCTCAGCCTTCTGTATATCTGCCGAGGCAGCAGCATCCGAGATATAACAGGCGTAGAAGTCGTATGCGATGTACGCATTGTTCTTGTAGCCGTAATAGAAGGGATGGCCATCTGCATCACAAACGTTTATGCCACCCTCTGTACCGGACGCAGGAGCCTGGGCGGGAACGGTGTCGATGAACGCGTTCGACAAGGAAAGCGGCTGTGATGCTGTGTACGGGATGCGTTCATAACCGAAGACATACAACTCCTCCCCGTTCCAGGCGTCTATCGGAGCCTTCGACTGAGAAGTACGGACATTGGTGCTGAACTCAATGGCGACAGGACTGTTTCCGCCTTCATCGTATATCCCGATTGCAGCGTTGTCCTGTTTCTTCTGGCATGCGCTTGCAACCACAAGCAGGGATGCGATGATAAAAAGATACTTTTTCATAAAATTTATATTTTAAACATTTATTTGAATATTCTAATTGAATCCAGGTTCATAATCTTCATCGACGATTATGGAGCCGCCTTCGCCCCAATCCACCACCGACACCCGGGCACCTATGAAATCAGTGCCGTTGACAGTAAGAGTGGCAACATAATTATATCCCGCCTTCAAACCTGACG
>JAEDMF010000186.1 GCA_016303175.1 Bacteroidales bacterium | reverse complement strand
CCCTGAATACTATGCGTATGCCCTTGCGGGAGGTTTCATCGTTAAGGTATGTGATTCCCTCTATCTTCTTGTTCTCCACCAAGTCGGCAATATGGGAGAGCATCTCCTTCTTATTGACCATATAGGGCACCTCTGTCACAACTATGGTGTCTCGGCCCTTTTCGTCAGTCTCTATGTTTGCCTTGCCGCGCACCACGACACGTCCCCTTCCGGTCTGATAAGCTTCCTTGATGCCGCTGATGCCCTGTATGATGCCTCCAGTGGGAAAATCCGGGCCCTTGATATACTCCATAAGCCCTTCCACGGTGATATCCTTATTGTCAATATAGGCGCAAATGGCATCGCAAACCTCTCCAAGGTTGTGGGGAGCCATATTGGTGGCCATACCTACTGCAATGCCGGACGAGCCGTTCACAAGCAGCATAGGCACCTTTGTAGGGAGCACGGTCGGCTCGAAGAAGCGCTCGTCGAAGTTCTTCACCATATTTACCGTGTCCTTGTCCAGATCATCCATCACATAGGAGGAAATCTTCTCCATCTTGGCCTCGGTATAACGCATTGCAGCAGCGCTGTATCCGTCCATGGAACCGAAGTTACCCTGTCCCTTGACGAGAGGATAACGGAGGTTCCAGTCCTGAGCCATACGCACCATGGTATCATAGATGGAAGCATCACCATGAGGGTGATACTTACCCATAACCTCACCCACAATGGCAGCAGATTTGACCGTAGCCGCCGAATTGTCAAGATGAAGCTGGTCCATACCGAACAATACCCTTCGCTGCACCGGTTTGAGACCATCCCTTACGTCAGGAAGCGCACGGGCCACAATCACCGACATTGAATAGTCAATGTAGGCGCTGCGCATCTGGTGGTCAATTTCCACCTGCTCGATACGTCCTGTCTTTACTGTTTCTTCCATATATTCTTTGTAGATAAATAAGACTTATACAAACACGCAAATATAGTGAAAAATATCGTAAATTCGCGTAATTTTAATACAAACAGTAAATGGAAATCAAATTTACAGACTCCCTTAGAGCCATTCTGACCTTTGCAAGAGAAGAAGCGCTGCGCACGGGACACATTACCATAGAACCGGATCATCTGATGCTCGGGATACTTCGACACGAGCGCAACAATGCTGTGACTGTGCTTGAAGATGAAGGCTTGCAGCCCAGAGCCATAAAAGAGTACATAGATCTGAAATTTTCCACCGGGCAGGACATCCCGTATTCCCAGCTTGAGAACATTCTGCTGTCCGAATCCAGCAGGAGCATACTGTCTCTGGCTGTTATGGAAATGAGAAAAGACGGGGCGGAGGCGATTGCGCCCACTCATCTGCTGCTGGCAATTCTGCGGGCCAACGCGGGCTACGGCTGCGCCTACATTCTACGCAACAATTCCTACGACAGATATGCGGGGATAATACGGGCAAACTATAGCGAGGCTCGGCACAATCCGGAGGACTTCGGCAGGGACACAGACAGTGAACGCGCACAAGGATATGGTCCGGGAAGCGGTCAGGGCACACAGGAAGAAGGCGGCGCGGAGCAAGAGGCGGACGAGCACTTTCTCGACGACTACGGCTATGACCTCACAAAGGCGGCCGGCGAGGGCAAACTCGACCCCGTGTACGGCAGGGATGCCCAGCTCGAGAGGATAATGCAGATTCTCGGGCGCAGGCGCAAGAACAACCCCATTCTCGTAGGCGACGCCGGCGTGGGCAAAAGTGCCATTGTGGAGGCTCTGGCCCAACGCATAGCCAACAGGCAGGTGCCCGAGAACCTCGCCGACAAACGCATCATCAGCCTGGATCTGGCCTCGGTGGTGGCAGGTACCAAATTCAGGGGAGACTTCGAAAAAAGGCTTAAGAGCATAGTCAAATATGTCTCAGGGCGCAAAGACATCATTCTGTTCATAGACGAGTTCCATACCTTGGTGGGCGCCGGCAAAACTGACGGCAGCCTCGACGCGGCAAACATCCTGAAACCCTCGCTGGCCCGTGGAGAGGTGCAGTGCATAGGAGCCACAACGGCAGAAGAATTTTCCCGCTTCATAGAAAAGGATGGTGCCCTTGACAGACGTTTTCAGAAAATCAGTGTGGAGAAGACTGACCTTGAAGAAAGCATTGCCATCCTGCGTATGCTCAAGCCCCGCTATGAACAACACCACAAGGTGAAATACAGCGACGAAGCTCTGCTGTCCTGCGTCAATCTGTCCGACAGATACATCACAACCAGATCACTTCCGGACAAGGCAGTGGACGTGATGGACGAGGCCGGTTCGATGGTAAGACTAAAAGCCGGTTCACGCACCGCAACAGTGAATGCCGAAGACATTGCCGCCCTGGTTTCCAAAATGACAGGCATACCTGTGGGACGCATCGCCAAAAGTGAAAGCGAAAGGCTTCTGAATATGGCAACCAGCCTCAAAAAGGAAGTCATAGGGCAGGACGACAGCATAGATAGTCTGTGCAAGGCAATCTGCCGCTCGCGTGCCGGTATCAAAGACCCCAACCGTCCGATAGGCTCCTTCGTCTTTTTCGGCCCCACCGGCGTAGGCAAGACCCTGCTGGCAAAAAAAATAGCCGAATATATGTTTGACTCTACCGACAATATGGTCCGCATCGATATGAGCGAGTATATGGAAAAATACTCGGTAAGCAGGCTCATAGGAGCGCCTCCGGGCTATGTCGGATTCGAGGATGGAGGTCAGCTCACTGAACCTCTCCGCCGCAAGCCATATTGCGTAGTTCTTCTGGACGAGATAGAGAAGGCCCACCCGGACATCTTCAACCTGCTTCTCCAGGTTATGGACGACGGCAGGCTGACGGACAGTAAGGGACGAGTCGTTTCCTTCAAGAACGCCATCATTATAATGACCTCGAATGCTGGTTCCAGAGAAGTGGTCGAAAGAGGCGCGGGCGTCGGCTTCTCGGTAAATGCCGAAACAGACGCGAAACGCAACAAAGCCATCATAGACAAGGCCATCAAACGCATTTTCCCTCCCGAATTTCTGGGCAGGCTG
>JAEDMF010000185.1 GCA_016303175.1 Bacteroidales bacterium | reverse complement strand
GCCGGCGAGTTCCATCATAATATCATCCAGCAACTTGTAGTTCGTCAGTGGTCTCATAGGGTCAATCAATACATCGCAGAACATCTGATAGTGAATGTTGCCGTTCAGCTGTTCCATCAGTTTCGGGCAGCTCAGTCCGGTGTACATTTTCAGGAACATCAAGGCCACCTTTCCTTCCGGCGTGAAGTATGAACGACGTCCCAGTTTCGGCTTCAGGCTTTTGCTCACCATCCCGAAGTTCTCTGCCATCTCCCGCAGAGGGAGGAGTCTCTTTATTCTGCCAAGTTCACTCTTTTTAAATGTCGACCTGTAAAGATCATAAAAATCGAACTCAGTGAATCCAATGTTTGGTGTTATTTCAGCTAAATTTCGTACCTTTGACATGCAGATTAATTTTTGCGATACCTCCAAATTCAGCTTTCCGCAGCCTGTTGGAGGTATTTTTGTTTCTTCATCAAAGATACAAAATATCTAACATATTAGCAATCAATTTATTAGGAAATATTATGGTTTTCCGGACAGCCCCTAAGGTAGACAAGGATGCTGTCAAGAAGGCTACTCTCACAAGTGGGTTCTTCGCAAGCAAAAATCTTGGCCTGAACCTCAATCCTATGGAAGCAAGAAGCCGGTACGGTATGCGGGATGAGCAGGAAAAGACCTTTATGCTACAGAAGGGCCCTCTGGGCGAGGACCGCCTGAGAGTGTGTACGGAGTCTTCCAAGCACGGTAGAATGTTCATCTGCTTTGTGGCCCTAATTCTTGGTCATACATCAGGCATATCAGAGACACCAAGCCGGAACTTACCAAAGCGTCCCCGTCAATGGCGGCAATCCTTGAGGAAATGCAGACCATACGTTGCATAAAGCACGATGGACATCGGAAGTTCATCACACCATTTGTTGGTGACCAGATACTCATATGCGATGCCTTCGGCTTCGAGATTCCGGAAGGGTGCCGTCCAAGCCACACATCCAAGAAATCCAACAAAGGAAAGCGCGGACGCCGGTCTAAGCCGCAGGTCGAGACTTTTTAGTACAAAACTTTGGATAAGTCAGAGGCTTATGTTTGTATAGGATATGGCGGTGCTACTGGTATTGTACTACGCGGGGATGCTATTGCGGAGGTAATTATGGTGGATGCTGGTAATGTTCTGGTAGCGTACGGTCGAGTTTACGGGCGGCGGGGCGAAATGGAAGGCGGAGTTGTCTTGGATGACGTGGGTGTGAATTGGCCGAAAGGCCAAGAGAGGGGTCTCCCCTCTTTGTCAGACAAGGCAAGCTACCGCCAGGAATGAAGACAGCCGCCCTAAAAATGCAAGTTAAAACCAGACGGCAAAAAGTGAGTCTGAAAAATAAGGGGGGGGCTCAGCGCTTGCGGGCGAAGAAGTCTTTGACAAGAGCGGAGCATTCCTCGGCGAAGATGCCCTTTTCCACCGTAGTGCGGGGATGAAGCAGAGAAGGCTGATACAGGCTGTAACCTCTTTTGGGATCGTCGGCGCCATATACAAGCTTGCCCAGTTGGGCCCAATTCAGGGCAGCGGCACACATCGGGCAGGGCTCTACCGTAACATAAAGGGTGCAGTCTCCAAGATACTTGCCTCCTATCGCATTGCAGGCGGCTGTCACAGCTATCATCTCAGCGTGGGCAGTGGGGTCGTCGAGGGCCTCGGTCATATTGTGGCCCACACCTACTATCTCTCCGGAACACACTACTACGGCACCTATCGGGACCTCTCCCAGTTCGTCCGCTTGCCTGGCTTGCTCCAATGCGGCCTTCATATATTTCTCGTGGTCTGTCATAATACTTCCTCCGGTAATAAAAATTTCACCGGGCAAATTTCTCTGCCCGGCTACTTAACCTAAACTTAAACTATGAAAAACTTCAAAGGCAAATATAATAATTTTTTTGTCTCTGCAACTATTTCGTTACAAATTATTACTATTTTTCCTCAATTATACGGATTTTCGCATATTTAAGTAGCAAAACCTTCTCTCCGAAATTGTCAAATTGTATTTTTATCTTGATATCATCGGACATAGGTTCCAACAGCAGGATAATTCCCAGGCCAAAACGATTGTGCTCGATGCGCTGGCCAACTCTAAGTTCAGAGATGGGTGAGGGCACGAAATTTTCTGAGGAACTGCCCGGAGCTACGGCTGTCCGCGACCCTGAAATGCTCCGGACGGGAGCCAGTCTGCCCGAGTCAGAGCCACGCTGGCCGGAGCCATAGCCCGAAGAAGAACCGGAGCCATAGCCGCCGGAGGGGCGATTCACCCCGCGGTCAGAGTTCTGTCTTCCGAAGGGGCTGCGGTTGCCGGAGCCATAGCTAGAGGAGGAAGAACCAGAGCCATAGCCGCCGGAGGAGCCTCGCTGGCCGGGAAAGCCGCCGGAAGGGCGGTTGCCAGAAGCACGGCCCCAAAATTCCGCCTCCGAATTTATCATAGGCATATCATCCAGAGGATTCTCCACATAACATTTGTCTATCTCCCGGACAAAACGACTCACCGGATTACTGTGAGTCTCGCCATTTCTCATTCTGGACTGGGCAAATGACAGAACCACCTCCTTTCCGGCTCGTGTCAGGGCAACATAAAACAATCGCCTCTCCTCCTCTATGTCCTTTGGCGTGGCCATAGCACCGCCTCCGGGGAAGAGATTCTCCTCCATTCCGACGATGAACACATAGGGGAATTCAAGGCCCTTAGAACTATGCACAGTCATCAATGCCACCTTATTGCCGTCATCCGCATCCTCGTCCACATCCACCGCCGACAACAACGCCACGTCCTCAAGATATTGAGGCAGGGTGACAACGGGCAGGTGCGCACGCAGGGCATCCATATCCACCTCATCCTCCGATGCGAGCATCATATCCTCCAGAAGGTCATTCTCACGCTGCTCCACAAAGGCCTTCACGGAGTTACACAATTCCTCCACGTTGGCGAGCCTGCTCTGCGCCTCCATCGAGTTGTCTTCCCTGTATGCCCTGATGGTGCCGCTCCTTTCCGCAATGCCAGTCACGATGGAGTA
>JAEDMF010000184.1 GCA_016303175.1 Bacteroidales bacterium | reverse complement strand
CCGATACGGCACTGGAGCATCCAGAGCTTGCCTTCCTGGATGGTGAACTCGATGTCCTGCATATCGTGGAAGTGCTCCTCGAGATGTGAACGGATACCGTCAAGTTCGGCATATACCTCGGGCATAGCTTCTTCAAGGGACTGCAGATTGCGGTTATGGTCGTTCTTGGTTGCGTTGTTCAGGGGGTTGGGGGTGCGGATACCTGCCACAACATCTTCGCCCTGTGCATTGATGAGCCACTCGCCGTAGAACTTGTTGTCGCCGTTGGCAGGGTTGCGGCTGAAAGCCACTCCTGTTGCGGAGGTGTTGCCCATATTGCCGAATACCATTGACTGCACGTTCACAGCTGTGCCCCAGTCATCGGGAATACCCTCGATTTTGCGGTATGCAATGGCGCGTTTGCCGTTCCAGGACTTGAATACACCGCCGATTGAGCCCCAAAGCTGAGCCTGGGCATCATCGGGGAAGTCTACGCCCAGCACTTCTTTGATGCGAACTTTGAATTTTTCGGCAAGGTCCTTGAGTTCTTCTGCCGTTATGTCCGTGTCGGAAGCATAGCCTTTCTTCTCCTTGAGCTCTTCCATCATGCGGTCGAGCTGCTGGCGTATGCCCTGGCCGTCTGCGGGCTCTATGCCCTCGGCCTTCTCCATAACTACGTCGGAGTACATCATTATGAGACGGCGGTATGCGTCATATACGAAGCGGGGATTGCCTGTCTTCTTTATCATACCGGGTATGGTGGCAGAGCAGAGACCGATGTTCAGGATGGTATCCATCATACCGGGCATTGAGCTGCGGGCGCCGGAACGGCAGGAAACCAAAAGAGGGTTCTCGGGGTCACCGAATTTCATTCCCATAATTTCCTCAGTGGCCTTCAGAGCATCGGCCACCTCTGCGCGGAGAGCATCGTTGTAGCCTCCTCCGAGCTCATAATACTCTGTACAGCACTCGGTAGTAATGGTGAAACCTGCAGGAACCGGAATTCCCAGCTTACACATTTCTGCGAGGTTGGCACCCTTGCCGCCAAGCAGTTCTCTCATCTTTCCATCGCCTTCTGCGTTTTTTCCGCCAAAGCGATATACACGTTTCTTAGTAGACATTTTTTATACTGTTGTTTTTATACTGTTATTGTTTTGCGATTTGTTTTCAACAAGAAAGACACAAAGTTAATAAAAATCCCGGCCATTTCCTAATCTTCCCCCTCTGATGCGCTATTGAGCAGCGATTGCAGAATTCCGCCTACTCCGCATCCGGGGTCCGATACGGTTTCAAGTGTTCCCGGGCTTATGCCAGGACGTCCGAGAGGGTAGTATGCCACTTCCTGCAGCAGAAACTGGGAGTCCACATAATCGAAATCAGAGTCTTTTATTTGCAGAAGTACCCCAGGGAGTTCTGAGAAGAGTATTTTCACGGGGTCTGCCTCTCCTGATGCATTCATAATGCCCCCTATGTCCATTCGCAGTTTCTTGTGGGAGCGGAATTTCTCTGCTGCGCAGGCAAGACCTCCGCGACCGGTGGGGATGCCTGCCGTGATTATCCCGTCTTCCACCAGTTCGCGAACTATCTCATAGCAGTCGGCAAAATACCCCGCGCAGGATTCCAGAGGCATTTCCGGAGCTCCGCTGCCTTTGGCGGCCTTCTCCAGAGCCGAACCTCCGAGCTGCATCCTGCAGTCCGCAAAGGGCACATACACCAGCCAGTCGCTGCTGTCGGCCAACATGGCCTGTCTGCATTTTTTTCTGGAGGGTATCTTACTGCGTAAGCTGATTTCCATCTTGCACTTGCGGCGGTTTTCTTCCACAAAGTATCTGTCCAATTTGACATCCATGCTTTTGAGGCAAGTAGCCATTGACATGCAACTTGAGTAGAATGCCGCCAGAGCGCCTTCCGCATGGTTGTTCCAGTCCCATTCGACCATCAGCAACAGGTCCTGAAGGGTGAAATGCCCGTCATTGAAAATCAGGGATACGAGAAACTCGTATAGTCTGGCGCAGGTCCATTCCCCGCACCGGGCCAGTTCGGCCTCTGTCCGCGACAGGCTTGTGCGCAGGATTTCCTGCACGTACCTGTCCGTCTGCCCAGGCAACACCTCGATGCTTTTGAGGGGTCTGGAGAGGCTGTCCGTTACTATGTTTCCGAACGGTCCTTTCGGCACATCCACCGTCCCGTTGCCGTCCAGGCAGTCGAGAAGGGCGCTGAAGGGGCTTTCCTCCATAGTGAGTTCGTCTATGACGTACTCGGAAAAAAGCGGTGATGTGCGGACTTTCATCTAAAAATGCATTTATCTTCAAAAATAAGTAAATTTGTGCTGATTATACAAAAAAATGACGAAATCATTCTCAAAAGAAGCATACGAAGAACGTATCGGAAGGTTGTTTCAGCGTTTTCCTTCCTTTGGAGGCATAGGGGCGGGAGCATACAAGCCAGGGTTGGAACATATCCGCAAGGCCTGCGCTTTTTTGGGTAATCCACAGGAAAGCTATCCTTGTGTTCACGTGGCCGGCACCAACGGTAAGGGGAGCGTGAGCAATATGCTTGCTGCATCATTGTCCTCCCAGGGAATGAAGGTGGGACTTTACACCTCTCCGCACATTCTCGATTTTCGCGAGCGTATGAGGCTGGTGAGCCCTGGCGGGGTGGAATTGATATCGCGGGAGGAGGTATGGTCTTTTCTCGACAGATTCGACGCCATTTCGGAAGAGGAGGATCTGTCTTTCTTTGAGATTACAACAGCCATGGCCTTCGATTTCTTCGCTTCGCAGAAGGTGGACATAGCTGTGATAGAAACAGGGCTCGGAGGCCGTCTGGATGCAACAAACATTATATTGCCCCGCTTGTCCGTCATCACCAACATCGGTTACGACCATATGGATTTGCTGGGTAATACCCTGGAACAGATTGCCGTGGAGAAGGCGGGAATCATCAAGCCCGGCATACCGGTCGTGGTGGGGGAGAGTTCCTCCGAAACCGACGGGGTCTTCATCAGGGCGGCTGCTTCTGCCGGCAGTCCTCTATATTTTGCAGACTGTGACACTGTTCCTTTCCCTCACGTGGCT
>JAEDMF010000183.1 GCA_016303175.1 Bacteroidales bacterium | reverse complement strand
TGATGGTGGAAAATGGCCTGTACTTCATCCTCAGCGGTTCCAGCGCCAGGAAAATAAAAAAGGCTGGCATCAACCAGTTGGGAGGACGTGCTAATGAAGAACATTTGTACCCGCTTGTCTCTGCCGAAATTTCTGATTATGATTTTGACCGTGCCATCCAGAACGGCATGATTCCCCGGCACTATATGGTGAAGGATGCAAGGGTACGTCTCAAGAACTATGTAAACCTTTACCTCAAGGAAGAAGTCGAAGAAGAAGCCTTGGTCCAGAATATAGACACCTTCGAGCGCTTTCTGGAAGTGGCGGCTGTCACAAATACGGAAATCCTAAATTACGATAATGTCGCCTCTGATTGCGGAGTATCGGTCAATACGGCCAAGTCCTATTTCAGGATTCTTTATGACACTCTTCTGGGATTCGAGGTCAAGCCATACCGGAAGGTGATCAAACGCAAACTGTATCAAACGTCAAAGTTCTATTTCTTTGATGCCGGAATCCCTAACTACCTGCTCCATCGTTACCACCTGATGCCGGGAACGCCTGAATATGGCCACGCTTTTGAGAACATCGTGATGCAGGAAATCCGAGCATACCTTGGATACTCCGGCAGCGATGAGGAACTGACCTATTGGCACACCTATAATAACGATGAAGTCGACGCTGTGATCGGCGATGCACGCATCGCTATTGAGATAAAGTCCACGGATCACATAGAAACTGAGCACAAGAAAGGCTTGAAGAAATTCGTGGAAGAGCACCCGGATGCCAAACAAATCATTGTCTCACGTGACAAACTTACAAGGCGATCCGCGGATATTGACCTCTATTATGTGACCGACTTCTTCAAAGCCCTCTGGGCCGGTGAGATTATTTGATACGCCTTGGCTCACGAGAAGCAATGTCACCATGCTGATTCAGCAAATCTCTGGGAACAAGACCAATTTTCCTGAGACGCCGGAACCCCTTCTTCCTCAATTCAGCTAGGCTGGCAGGGTGGCGCGGCAGGTATTGCAGCTTTTCTTAGCGGTGCTTGTACGATAGAGGGTTGCAGAAACCAGGCTGAAGTGAATATGGATATCAACTCGTCATCACCTTCGCATGCGGCTGGAGGTATAGTAGCTCTCACTGATGCTGATGGGACAGTGCTCAAATCCAATGAGAATAGAGGGGAGGTTAAGCTCACCACAACTCACAAGCAGGGTGCTGTCGGAGGTATTCTGGGAATAACAAAGAGTACTACAACCTTGGAAAGCAACTCCAACTATGGCAATGTGTCTTTCATTAAACCGGGCGAAACAGGTGACTGCTTTGCCGGCGGTTTAATCGGAAAGATTGATTGTGGAGCTGCCGCTAAACAGATCAGTCTGAGTGCAGACAAAAGTCTTGGGGCGATAAGTTCCCCAGTGAGAGCGGCGGTTCTCTTCTCTGTGATTGCCTGGAATGCGGCCCCTGCAGTAACTCTTACGATGACCGACTGCGGAGTCGGCGGTTCTGTGAATGGTACGGAGGTAACTGCTGATAATTACGGTAAGTATTTATGGAGTTGGATTCCTTCATCCGGCTGTACAATTACTGGAGCCGGGACTTGTAAATATGTCTCTGAATAATTGATTCCCACTACAAAAACAACGGGGTTGACCATATCAGGTCAGCCCCGTTACTGTTAGTTGATACCTGTGAACTACTTCCTAAGAATTTGATGCACAACTGAGCAAAGAATAGTAACTTTATAAACGAATTATAGAAAAGTATGGTTAAGAACATAAATATACAAGTAGTTGACAACTTGACGGATAACAGGAGAATTACCGTCTACAGTTATCTATAAGAATATGATTATCTTTAATCGTTAACATCATTGCATTAGAAATAATACAATTATTGGCCTTTCAAGTGTGAAATAATGATATCTCTCACCATTTCCCAAGAAGGCTGCATCTCGAAGGTTAGCCCTGGGCGGAGAAGACCACGGTACAACCGTACCCCATTGGGTCATGAATGCTCTCTGTATCATAAGTCGTCAATTTCAATTTCTTGGTTCACCACCACTTTCCATTTCCTGTCCACTTCGGCATCGTCTGCCGGTACGCCCAGCCTGAGCGGCACGGCTTTCATTTTCATGCCTCCGGATTTCATCAAGGCGAGCAGACCGTCGGCAATGGATTCTTCTTCCAATACGCGGTCCAGCAGGTAGCCCAGGCGCTGGAATACGGGGGCGGATGCGACCTTCAGGAAATCGGCCTCCATCTTGGTGAAATCCAGCTTCAGGGACAATTCTTCCAAGACCGTTGCAGCCCTCGTGAGACCGCCGATATGCTCTTGGTAGGCCACGAGGTCTACTGCCGTCAATTCCGGGCCGGAGATGTTCAGCCAGCCGGCAGGTACCTCCAGGCGCTGGACATAGGTCATAGGGATTTCCCGGCGCTCGGCGTAACGGATGGCATAGCCTTCGCGCTCCTTGTCGCGCAACACGGGTGGCTCAACCATAACCTGAAACACCATCGGGGCTTGGTGGGCTGCGCCGTGGCGCTCGGCGGCACTGAGCATCGAGACGTAGTATTTCCTCTGGAGATACTGCATCATCCGGTCCAGGTACACTTCCTGCGGCACGGCTTTCCAAAGCCTGTATTCCTCGGGGACGACCACATAGAAGCCACGGCAGGGGGAGAATACCCGGCCTTTGGCCACGGCGCGGTGCAGGGCCGTATCGACGGTAGGGGCGGACATAGCGGGAAAAGCCTTCTTCACATCCTCCTTGGAGAACGTGTATCGGCCACTCGGAGCCAGTCCTGCTATCCAGTCAGCAATGCTCATGGTTTTATGCATTTGTTCTATTCACTTGCAAAGTTATACAAAATTTGTATAATATCGCAAGCGGGCGGAAATATTTGAATACTAATTACGACATAATTGGGCAAGGGCTATTTTTGGGAGTAGCAAGAATGAAAAGCAAATGGCATAAGAGATTTGATATCGAAGCCCTTGTTGCTGCTTGTAACGATGCTATCCGTGTCCCTGCTGATGCCCAACTTCATCGCAATCTGCATCTGACTGAGGGATTG
>JAEDMF010000182.1 GCA_016303175.1 Bacteroidales bacterium | reverse complement strand
CTGCTCGCCATATCCATACTGTCAGTCACAGACAACGTTCTGCGGGACAAACTTGCAGAATTCAGAAAGAAGCAAACAGAAAAAATTGAAAATACAATTATCTGAAATGGAGCAGACAAGACGTATTTTTGTAGAAAAGAAAAACGGCTTCAGGTCAGAGGCCGACAGTCTCAAGGCGGAGTTTAACGAAAATCTATCGTTGGAGCTCCGCTCTTTGCGGCTATTGAACGTATATGACCTTGCAGGTTTCAGCGCCGACCTTCTTGAAAAATGCCGTTACAGCGTATTCGGAGAAATTGCAACCGACCAGGTAAGCGACAGCTTTGATTTGGACGGAAAGAAATATCTCGCCGTGGAATACATACCCGGCCAGTTCGACCAGAGGGCTGCCAGCGCGGTTGACTGCGTGCATCTTATCGACCCCTCCGCCCAGGTACAGATACGTTCCTCAAGGTTGCTCGTGCTGGATGACGACTGCCCGGATGAGGCACTTGCAGCAATCAGGCACTACTTCATCAACCCGGTCGAAAGCCGCGAGAAGGACTTGGGAAAACTATCCTTTGCCGACAAGGCCGAAGTCAAGGCTCTTGCATCGCTGGAAGGTTTCATCCAAATGAAGCCCGAAGAATATCCGGCCTTCTGTAAGAAATGGGGTCTTGCAATGAATAGCGATGACCTTGCCGAAGTGGTGAAGTATTTCTCTGAGCAGGGCCGCAACCCAAGCGAGACTGAGCTACGCATATTGGATACATATTGGAGCGACCACTGCCGCCATACCACCTTCACGACCCAGTTGGAGCACATCACGGTGGACGAGTCCTTCCTCAAGGAAGAACTGGAGGGAGAACTGGAGGAATTTGCCAAAATGCGCAAGGAGCTCGGCCGCGAGGGCAAGAAGCTCTGTCTTATGGAACTGGCCACAATCGGGGCCCGCTATCTGCGCAGCAAAGGACTGCTGGACGATTTGGAACAGAGCGAAGAAAATAATGCCTGCAGCATATTCATAGACGTGGACGTGGACTCCCAGACAGAGAAATGGCTGCTCCAGTTCAAGAATGAAACCCATAATCACCCCACGGAAATCGAGCCCTTCGGCGGTGCCGCAACCTGTCTTGGAGGCGCAATAAGGGACCCTCTTTCCGGCCGTGCCTATGTATATCAGGCAATGAGGGTGACCGGAGCCGGAGACATTCTGAGCAGCGTGGCTGACACCATCGCAGGAAAGCTCCCCCAGAAGGTCATCTCCCGCAAGGCAGCCCACGGCTACTCTTCCTACGGCAACCAGATTGGCCTTGCAACAACGCTCGTAAAGGAAATCTACCATCCCGGATACACGGCGAAACGCCTCGAAGTGGGCGCTGTGGTCGGAGCGGTCAAGGCCTCGGCAGTACGCAGGGAAAGCCCCGCTCCGGGCGACGTGATATTGCTACTCGGTGGACGCACGGGAAGGGACGGAATAGGAGGGGCCACAGGCTCATCCAAAGAGCATACGGAGGCCTCCCTGGAGACCTGCGGCAGCGAAGTGCAGAAGGGCAACGCTCCGGAAGAGCGCAAGCTCCAGCACCTGATGCGGCGTCCCGACGTGACCAAACTGATAAAGAAATCCAATGACTTCGGCGCCGGCGGCGTCAGCGTAGCAATAGGCGAGCTGGCCGACGGTCTGGACATCTACCTGGACCGTGTGCCCGTCAAATACAGCGGCCTGAACAGCACGGAACTGGCAATCAGCGAGTCTCAGGAGCGTATGGCCGTGGTTGTCGAAGCCAAGGATATGGAGACTTTCAAGGCCCTTTGCGACCAGGAAAACGTCGAGGTAACCCACGTTGCCGACGTGACCGACAGGGGCCGTATGAGAATGTACAACAATGGCGAAATTATAGCCGACCTGAGCCGCAGTTTCATCGACAGCGCGGGCGCAGTGCACTATGCTGATGCACGCATACAGGCCGTTCAGGAGCGCAATCCCTTCACCAGAAACATTGAAGGCAGCAGCCTTGCCGACAAAATGGCAACAGTAATGGGAAGCGCCAACGTAGCCAGCCAGAAAGGCCTCGGCGAAATGTTCGACGCCTCCATAGGCCGCAGTACGGTGCTTATGCCTTACGGTGGCAAAAGACAGCTCAGCGAAACTCAGGTCAGCGTACAGAAGCTCCCCACGGACGGCTATACCGACACGGCCAGCGTAATGGCTTACGGCTACGACCCCGAACTGAGTTCCTGGAGTCCCTATCACGGAGCCGCATACGCTGTAATTGAAGCCTGTACAAAAGTGGTGGCTTCCGGTGGCAAATGGTCCGGAATGAGATTCTCATACCAGGAATATTTCGAGAGGATGACCAGTCCCCACAGTTGGGGCAAGCCTCTGAGCGCCCTGCTCGGAGCCCTCAAAATGCAGCGCACCCTGGGTCTGCCTTCCATAGGCGGAAAAGACTCAATGAGCGGCACCTTCGAAGATATCAGCGTGCCTCCCACCCTCATCGCCTTCGGCATCACCACGGTCAAGGCCTCCAAGGTAATATCCACGGATTTCAAGCAGGCAGGCAACAAACTCTACCTTATCCGACACACTCCCCTCGCCAATTATATGCCCGACACGGAAGCACTCAAAGCCAATTGGGATTTTGTCAATTCGGCAATCAACGACGGCAGCATAGTTTCCGCATGGAGCATAGGAACGGGCGGAGTGGCTGAAGCCCTTGTCAAGATGGGTATGGGCAATGCCCTCGGAGCCAAAGTCAAAATCAGCGAAGAAGAGCTCTTCAGCAGCAGTTACGGTTCACTGCTCGTGGAAGCCACGGGTGAACTCTCCTTCCCCTCGGCAATATTCCTCGGAGAAGTGGCCCCCACTTTGGAAATCAACGGAGAGAGGCTCGATATGAGTACCCTTGAACAGGCTTGGGCTGGTCGCTATTCACGCATCTATCCCACTGCAGTCAAGGCAGACAGCCCCGCTGCAAACATCGACACAACCGCTGTCAGCATGGTTGACCCCCAGATGCGCTATAAAGGCGAACTGCAAGGCAAACCCCTGGTATTCATACCCATATTCCCCGGCTCCAACTGTGACTAC
>JAEDMF010000181.1 GCA_016303175.1 Bacteroidales bacterium | reverse complement strand
TAGTCCCTCCGGAAAATGTCACGGGTATAAACCTTGTCCTGCACGTCGGCAAGGCAGTCGTCATAGCGATTGGCGATGATTGCCCTGCTCATTTTCTTGAATTTGTCAAGGTCGTTCACCACCAGCGAGCCGAAGAACCTCTCTCCGTCCTTGAGCGAAGGCTCGTAAATTATCACTTCGGCGCCCTTGGCCTTTATGCGTTTCATAATGCCCTGGATGGCGCTCTGGCGGAAGTTGTCGCTGTTGCTCTTCATAGTGAGCCTGAACACGCCAATAACCACGGGGGCATTCTCGCCCGAGCCTCCGTACTGGTTTGCGCTGCTGTAGCCGTACCAGCCGGCCTTGCGGAGCACCGCGTCAGCTATATAATCCTTGCGGGTGCGGTTGCTCTCCACTATGGCCGTCATCATATTCTGTGGCACGTCCCTGTAATTGGCCAGAAGCTGCTTGGTATCCTTCGGAAGGCAGTAGCCCCCGTAGCCGAAAGAGGGATTGTTGTAATGGGTGCCTATGCGGGGGTCGAGGCCTATGCCCTTGATGATGGCCGCAGAATCGAGGCCCTTCATCTCAGCGTAGGTGTCCAGTTCATTGAAATAGGAAACCCTCAGGGCAAGGTAGGTGTTTGCAAACAGTTTCACTGCCTCGGCCTCCTTCAGTTCCATCAGCAGCACGGGTATATCCTCCTTACAGGCTCCTTCTTCGAGCAATTTGGCAAAGAGTTCCGCTTCCTCCTTCAGATGGTTGCCGGCTATGGCCCTTATCGCCTCGTCCTCCTGCAGAATCTGCCCAGCATCGGCGGCACCCTCCCCTCCTACTATGCGGGGATAGCCCACAATGATGCGGGACGGCCAGAGGTTGTCTTCCAAGGCCTTGCTCTCGCGCAAAAACTCAGGCGAAAAAAGCAGACGGAGCTTGCGGCTGCTGTCCCAGCCCTTCCTGAGGAAGATGTCACGGTACTTTACATACAGGGAGCGGCAGTAGCCCACAGGTATGGTGGACTTAATCACTATCAAAGCCTCGGGATTGACCTCCATCACCAGATTGATAACGTCTTCAATATGGTGGGTGTCGAAAAAGTTCTTCTCCGGATCGTAGTTGGTGGGAGCGGCGATTATGACTATGTCAGCATCGGAATATGCCGCGGCACCGTCCGTGGTAGCCACCAGATCCAGTTCCTTCTCTGCAAAGAATTCCTCAATATACCGATCCTGCAACGGACTCTCTCGGCGGTTGATTTTCTCAACCTTCTCGGGGATGACGTCAACCGCTGTCACTCTGTGGTGCTGCGACAGCAGCGTGGCTATGCTCAAACCCACATATCCGGTACCTGCGACGGCTATTTTCAAATCTTCAAAATTACGCATAATCAGATGCTTTTATCCCAGCAAAGTTACGAAAATTCGTTGTGTTAATCAAATTGGCGCAGCACGAAAAATGCCGCCCGGAGAGGACGGCATTCCAGTCTGTAATTTTTCAAATTACATTTCGGCCACTGTGCCGTCCTGGGTAATCTTGAAGCGGAAAAGCTCTGTGGCGCAAGTGCTGTCGGTAAAGAGGACGAGATCCGTTGAGCGGGATTCACCGGTAGTATTCTTAGTAGGAACGATGCCTAATCCCCAACCTGTGATCATCATCCAAGGATTTTCTGCTCCTTCAATGCTCATATCCTTCTGAGTTGTACCGGGAATGCAGAACACAGGATAATAACTTGCTCCCTCAGGTTCAATATCAAAGTCTTTTGAAGCCATATAGCCTTCGTCGTTTGCGGCAAATTGTACTTCATAAGAGTTCCCCTCAAGATAAATTTGTTCTCCACTGGGCCCCCAATAAAATACCTTGAAATCCTCAGGGTTTACGCTGCTTTGACCGGGGCCCTGGGTAAGGAAAAGTGTGAAATAATCTGACATCATCGCATACTCACCGGGCTCTTCCACATCAAAGCAGATATAAGCCATCCTGTCGGAGCCTGTGTTTGCGCGGACAGTCACAGTGCAGGTCTCGCCGTCGCGACCGCTTGCCTGGTTGAACTCTATCCAATCAGCCGCTCCATAAGCCATCATATCATAAGAGAAAACATACCACTTTTCGAGATTGGTCTCTACAGTGAAGGTTATGGTGGTCTCTTCGGCTGTTACCGTCATCTTTTTCATGTAATCCTCCTCATAAGCGGGTACGGAAGTCACTTTAAGATAGCCGGCAATGCTCTTAACATTGATAGAAAGATAAACAATGGTGGCGTCCTCCTTGTTCACGATGGATACGGTGGTCTGGACATCCTCATCCATATTGTCCTGAACATTAAGGATTACTGCATCCTTTTCTTCAGACAGGGAGGCGGAGCACCAATCTACACCTTCGGGCACAATTACAGCAACGTCTTCCTTGGCAAGGCCACCCGTAAAGTTGAGGAGAATCTCATAATTTTCAAGGGCAACGGCTGTTACGGATATTTCCTTGTCGGATTCATTGACAAGTTCCACACCGATGACCGGATCGGGACCGGGAGTGGGATTAGAGTTTTCCGGCACGCAGGAAGCCAGAGAGCACAAAGCGGCAGCTGTGGCCGCAATTGCAAAAGTTTTCATAATTTTAATCATAATTTTGGTGTTTTATAATTGTTGTATTGTCATTTTTTCATCAGGCGCCCGACCTTGTCAATCTGATATTCATAGAATGCCCTGGTGCGAGAGTCAGCAGAGGCAGCTGCACTGCTGTATATGCCCATTATTCGCTTGAGCTCCTTCAGGGCAAGAGGACGGGCCAAGGCTCCGGAAAGCTTGGGCAGGTCGTTGTTCTGGCGGAAGTACGATTTAGCATCATCGTGGGCATGGCTGCAGAAGGAGCCGCACTGGGCCTCGTGCACGAATTCCTCGAGAGCCTCGCGCACCGCCACAGCCTCCGTGCGAAGGGCATTGTCATCTGCAAACTTGGGCATGTTCATGGCCATTCCCTCGGGCTTGACAAGATCCGATAGTTCGGCAAGGGCCGCAACCATGGCATTCTGCATATTCATATCCTCTGCCGTAAGGGCGCGCCTGCGAAGGGTGTTTTTGAGCACAGCATCCACGGCATCCTTCATATATGCGTCGAGCGTGTAGAGGTTCTTCTGGCCCGACCTTTCGCCTTCCGCAATAATGGT
>JAEDMF010000180.1 GCA_016303175.1 Bacteroidales bacterium | reverse complement strand
GTACGTACCGAAGGTCGTTTCTCAGCCACTCCATAGTTTTGTCATCCAAACCGGAACCATATCTGTCCGTGGCCTTCTTGCGGCCGTACTGTATGCTGTTCACCACGATGTAGTGTATGTCTCCCATATCGAAAGAATAGTTTTCCGGTCCTATATAAGTCTCGAAGAAGACCTGGCCGAGATGACCGTCAAAAAGGGTCTGCTGGTCGTAGTCGTGGTTGCCTATGACATTGTAAACCGGACAGTTGATTTGCGCCGCATTGTCCAGATAATCATCGTAGGCATACATATAATTATATACGAGGTCTCCCAGATTTATTACAAGGACCTCCTTCTGGCAAGATGCCCTGTAAGCCTCAATGTCGGGAGCCACGGTATCACCCCAAACCTCCATCGAATTATCTCCATACTTCAAAGGACGCACCTGAGGGTCGCCAACCATCAGGACTGTATAATCCCTGGGTACTACAGTTCTTTTTTCGAGAACGAAGTTCGCGCAGACAGCCTTGTCGTCCCTGGACACGCGGCGGAAGAACTGCGGGATACTCCCAACGCTCGCCACCTTGTAGGACGCCGGCTGAGATATATATATGAATTGCACGTCCTTAAGGTCCGAGCTCATCGAGTAAGTGCCGTCGGAGGCTGTATTGACGCACTGCCGTCCGTCGCTCACAACCACTCCTTCCACAGGATTGCCCTCCGTGTCGGTAACACGACCATAGACATTGGGACTTCCCGAGGCGGCCTCTACGGAAAGGGCATTCTCCTCATTCATTTTGCCTCCTGTCCGCACATTTTCAACGGCAGCGCACATATTGCTCCGCCGACCGGAGGCAGAAGTAACCTTGCCGCTGTTGGTGCACCCCTGGAGACTGGCAGGAACACCCGGACGGGTCAGCATACAACCGGCTATGCCACCCGTATGAATGGCAGCATCAGCATTGGCATAATTGTTTCCTCCGGATTCCGAGTGAACAAAACCATAATTGGCACATTCCCGGATATATGTGCCCACATTGTAACTTTTCGTCACATAAGACATTCCGAGTATGCCTCCGGTAGAACTGCGCTCCCTGGAGCTCACGCCTTCGAAACGCACCTCCCCTCGATTGAAACAGCGACGAAAGTGCACGGGACGCCCGCTGACTCCGGCTATACCGCCTGTATTGCACACACCTTCATTCGAAGAAACCACTTTCCCTCCATTCACACAGTCACCCACAACCAGAGCGGCGTGCGGCATACCAACTATGCCGCCGATGTTGACCGAGCCTATACCCGAGGAAGTGACGGTGCCGAGATTGTCGCAACACATAATGTCCCCCTTGGTCAGGCCGGCTATGCCGCCCACCTTGGCATTGCCCTTGACAGCATTGTTGCTGTTGGGAGACATTTCCGAACGGACGCTTCCCTTGTTGATGCAGAACTTGATGGAGGCATTACCGGCGAAACCTGCAATACCGCCGACTGCTCCGGAATAAAAATCACAGATTTGCACCACCTCACCGTGGTTCTCGCAGCCCACTATCGTAGCTCCGGGCAACACCTTGCCATTCGCGCCTCCTGTGATTCCGCCAGACGCGCAAGTTATTTCCTTTGCCGCATTGGCATCAGCGCCGAAACTTTCCGTCATTATCTTGCCAAAATTTCGGCAACGCATAACGCAGAACTTATTGATGCCCACTATGCCTCCCAGAAAAACATGGTTGGGGGTATAGCTGCACTTATGGCTTATGCTTCCGTAATTGTCACAGTCGGACACTATGCCGTTGTTGATGTCAGCAATAAATCCGGCTGCAAAAAGCTCCGTCTTGCTGGCAACCTTCATCACGCAGGAGGCATCAATGACTATGCCCCGCACGCTTGCCTCGGGCAGAATTTCCCGAATCAGACCTCCCTGAGTCTTCCATCCTTTTATCTTGTGTCCTCTACCGTCAAGCACGCCGGCAAAAGCATTCAATTGGGGCAATTTCTTGACCTTGGAAAGGTCCAGATCCGCGCCAATGCAGAAGGTGGAATCCGCACTCATCCAAGCAGATACGTCAGAGCAGGCATTGTAGGCCTTTATGAAGGCTTCCAGATCTTTTGCTGAATTGATATCCCCGCTCCAGAGTAGGACAGCGGGGAATATAAGCAGAACAGATAGTATGAATTTACGCATATTTTACCAAGTTATTACTGAGGTGTATGTGTTCCCGAAACGGTCTTTCACGGAGACGGTACCCTTGTTCTTGCCGGTCGCCTGACTCTGCACGGAGGCAGTGAACACGGCGGAGGAACCGGAAGTGCTGGCAGAATAACCGGTTGCGCCATTGAGAGTAGCGTTGTTGGCCTTGTACCAGCTCTGGAGCGCCCATTGCCCGTAATCGTATGATACATAATTTGATGATGAATTTACCCGCTTCATATTCTGGGAGGCTCCGTTGAAATTGAACTTAGGCGTCTTCCAAAGTTCATCCCACATAAATATCTCCACATAAACAAGGCCATCATTGGAGTTGTAGGTGCCGGGAGGATAGACATTCATCTGATAGGAATCGTCCAGCCTGCTTCCGTCTTCCTTCATCTTGGCCACGCCATCGACGTAATTCCAGTTCCTCCACTTATAATCGGGGGCTTTGCTGCCTTGATAGTCGCCGCTCTGGTAGGGTATGGGGTGGAACTTCCATTTCACGTCACCATAATCATAATCCAGAATCACATAGCCGCGGGGTGTACCGCTGGAAGTGTACTCGTTGGTCCACAGTTCACCGGTCGTCCTGGATAAGGTGTGACTCTCCACACGAGGATTATTCACATCCACATAGTTGTACATCGTGTGAGTATGCCCGGCCCAGGCATAGACCTTGGAGTAATCCTTTATCAACAAGTCCACATCGGAATAATGACTGCTGAATTTCTGCCCGTCCATCGTTATGGTGCTCCTGCTACGCATTTTGGCTCCCATACACATAAACATGGGAGAATGGGCGCATATCATCAGGGGCGTGTCCTTGGAAACAAAGCTCAAATCGTTCTTAAGCCACTCGTATATATCGTCGCGCAGGCCGTCGGCAAGGGCGGTGTCACTATTGGTCGTACGGGGTTTTTCGCTGACTATCATATTGTCCAACACGACAATATGAAGATTTCCAAGATTGAATGAAT
>JAEDMF010000179.1 GCA_016303175.1 Bacteroidales bacterium | reverse complement strand
TCCAGAAACTCCTTGTCCAGGAAAGGAACCCTGCCCTCGACTCCCCACGCGGCAAGCGACTTGTTGGCTCTGAGGCAGTCATAAAGATGAAGTTTGCCCAATTTCCGCACCGTCTCTTCGTGGAACGCACGGGCATCCGGCGCCTTGTGGAAGTAGAGATAACCTCCGAACACCTCATCTGCGCCCTCGCCGCTGAGCACCATTTTTATACCCATACTGCGAATGAAACGGGCCAGCAAATACATGGGCGTACTTGCCCGCACCGTCGTCACATCATAAGTCTCAATATGGTAGATTACATCACGCAGGGCATCGAGTCCCTCTTGCACCGTATAGTTCACCTCGTGGTGTATGGTACCCAGATAATCCGCCACAACGCGGGCCTTGGCCAAATCGGGAGCGCCCTTGAGGCCGACCGCGAAGGAATGCAGTTGGGGCCACCAGGCCTTGCTCTTGTCGCCGGATTCGATACGGCGGGATGCAAACTTGCAGGCAATGGACGAAATCACCGAACTGTCCAGACCTCCGCTGAGGAGCACGCCGTAAGGCACGTCGCTCATAAGCTGACGCTTTACAGCCGCCTCCAGAGCATCCTTCACGAGAGAGGGATCGGCATCAGCGCCTTTCACATTCCGGTATTCGAACCAGTCACGGGTCCACCATCTGCGCATCCTTCCCTCGCGGCTGTCATAAAGATGGCCGGGAAGGAAAGGTTCATAGCGTTCGCAGAAGCCCTCAAGACCCTTGAGCTCACTGGAAACATAGACAGTACCGTCCTCATCATAACCGATGTAAAGGGGAATCACACCTATGGGGTCGCGGGCAATGAGGTAGCGGTCCTGCTCACTGTCATATAGGGCAAAGGCAAAAATACCGCTGAGGTCCTCAAGAAAATCCGCGCCTTTCTCCCTATACAGGGCGAGTATAACTTCACAGTCTGAGCCCGTGGAGAACTCATACCTGCCTTTGTATGCCTCGCGGATGCTACGGTGGTTATAGATTTCTCCGTTGACCGCAAGCACTTGTTTCCTGTCGGGAGAATAAAGGGGTTGACCGCCTGACAAGGGGTCCACAATGGCAAGCCTTTCGTGGGCGAGAGTGCAGCGGGGGCTGCTGAACACCCCGCTCCAATCCGGTCCGCGATGACGTATCTTGGACGACATTTTCAAGGCTTTTTCCCTTGTCTTGTGCTCATCCTGGCTACTGCCGAATATTCCAATGAAGCCACACATAGTTTAAGTAAAGGTTAAGTTTTAGGTTTTTGAAAGTTAAAGTTTTAGTTTAAGTTTAAGTTTAGGTTATATAAAGGGTCTTGAAGTTCAATTCCGTTTTTTCATATTCCTTTAAGTATTTATAGCAGAAAAGGCCGATTCCGAAGAACCAGCCTTTCCGTATCTTTTTATTCTCTCATTTTTCTTCCTTACCTGTGCTCATATCTGGCTGGCGAAACAAAGCACGCGAAAGCGAGAACCTGATTATTATTCTGGTTCTGCTGCTTGTTATTGCGCTGTGACAGATAGCTGTGCGCCACCATCGTTGATATGTTCATTTCAGCCGTCATAATTTTTAACTCCGCAAATGTAGGGGAAAAGTTTTTTTTATGCAAACACTTTAAAATATTTTTTTCAAAAAATGCCGCAAAAAGGCTTTAAAGGCGGTTAAAATCCATTATTACAATTTCAGCAGAGCGTCAATGGGGGCATCGGAAGGAAACAATTCCCTGCCTTTGAGTTCTTCCAGAGAAATGATGAAGTTGATGAACACGCGCCCGGGAGCAAACTTGGAAACAAGCTTGTATGCAGCCTTCATTGTGCCCCCTGTCGCAAGCAGGTCATCGTGCAACAGCACAACATCGTCTGGGCTTATGGCATCGGTGTGGATTTCTATAGTGTCGGTGCCATATTCTTTGGTATAGCTCTCACTCATTGTTTCGGCCGGCAACTTGCCCTTCTTGCGTATGGGCACGAAACCTGCGCCAAGACGGGTTGCAAGTATGGGCCCCATAATGAAGCCGCGGGATTCGAGTCCCACAACCTTTGTAATGCCCTTGTCCTTGTACTGCTCATAAAGCAAGTCAGAAAGCAACTGGAGGCAAACAGGGTTCTTGAACAAAGTGGTAACGTCATAGAATTGTATGCCGGGAATGGGGAAATCGGGCACTACCCTGAGATTGCCCATCAGCAAATTTTCTTGTTCTTTTGTCATTATTGTCATTCAGGTTCTGCAAGTTTATAATTATCTATTATCTTGAGGATTGTGCGGCTTCCGGCTACTCCCATTCGATAGTTGCCGGCGGTTTGGACGAAATATCGTAGGTTACACGGTTGACACCCTTGACCTTACGTATGATTTCATTGGAAACGTGGGCAAGGAATTCATAGGGCAGATGCACCCAATCCGCTGTCATACCATCGACTGAAGTCACGGCCCTGAGGGCAACGCAACTTTCGTAGGTACGCTCATCTCCCATCACCCCTACCGTGTTAACCGGCAGAAGTATGGTGCCTGCCTGCCATATTTTGCTGTACAGACCGCTCTCGCGGAGAGCATTCATATATATATCGTCAGCATCCTGGAGAATGCGCACCCTCTCGGGAGTCACCTCGCCAAGCACCCTAATGCCCAGGCCGGGACCGGGGAAAGGATGACGTCCCAATATATCGGGGTCAAGTCCGAGCGTTGCACCCACACGGCGCACCTCATCCTTAAAAAGTAGCCTGAGAGGCTCAACCACCTTGAGATTCATCTCCTTCGGCAAACCGCCTACATTATGATGACTCTTGATGGTAACGGACGGTCCCTTGACAGAGGACGATTCAATGACATCGGGATAAATTGTGCCCTGGGCAAGCCAGCGAGCATCCTTTATGGTTTTGGCCTCAGCGTCGAAGACCTCCACGAAATCTCTGCCTATAACCTTGCGTTTTTTCTCGGGATCGGTAATGCCCCGCAAATCGTCGAAAAACTTCTCCGCCGCGCATACTCCCTTGACATTCAAACCCATACCCTCATATGATTTCATCACATTGGAGAACTCATTCTTGCGCAAAAGACCGGAATCCACAAAAATGCAGTGGAGCTGGGGACCGATGGCCTTATGCAGCAGCAACGCCGCAACGGAGGAATCCACACCTCCCGACAGACCAAG
>JAEDMF010000178.1 GCA_016303175.1 Bacteroidales bacterium | reverse complement strand
ACTTCGAATTCGACCAGGTGCTGAATGCGCCCTATTATGCCGTATATCCCGCATCAGCATACGTGGAAGGCTCTTTTTCCGCTGAAGGCGAAACACCGGCCACCAACATCAATTTCCCGGCCAAGCACAGTTACAATGCCGGCAGCATCGACAATTCCAGCGCCATTATGATCGGCACTGCCCCCGACAACGGCAACTTGGTCTTCTCGCACGCCGCAACCTACCTCAAGCTGACCTTCGACAAGAACGTCAAGAGCGTCAGGGTAATGGCCAACAACGGCATGCGTGTGGCTGGCTACCTCAAAATCGATTATGCTGAAAGAGGCACCACCAACTACTACACTACATCCAACTACAACACAATCACCCTGACTGGCGAAATTAACGCAGGCTCTCCCGTCGTGATAGCCCTTCCCGCCAAGAACTACACCGAGGGTCTCAACATCTTTGCCGTAACCTCAGACAACCAGTATCAGGTCCTCAAGACCACAGCTTTCGACGCCACGGCAAAGAAGGGCATACTGCTGGCAAAGGATGCCATCCTGAACGATCTCAAAACTTGGAATGGCCCCGGCATCTACAACGAGGAAGACTGGAAATCCTTCGTCTTTGCCGATGAATCCAAATATTCAACCGACCTTACCCAGAAGGGCGACGCATCCGACTGGCTCGGAGAGGACGGCGAGTACAACATCTGGGAGGACTTCACCGTGGACGGCAACCTCAAGCGCCACGGCGAGAATGCAGCCGGTTTCAAGGCCAGCGGCAACATATACTTTACCGGCACCCTGGACGGCAACGACCACACCATAACCCAGACCGAAAGCACCGTACCTATGATCTCAATCCTGGGATCATCTGAGGAGGCCGGCACGGTGAAGAACCTCACTCTCGCCGGAGAATGCAAGACCATTTCTGAGAGCGGCTGGGGCAATGCCAGCTTTGTAATCAGAGTACTCTCAAAAGGACTCATATCGAAATGTACAAATGCCGTCAATACTACCATTACTGAAACAAAGGCTGCCAAGAGCAACATACTGCTTGCCGGTTTCGCTTTATCGAACCAAGGCAACATCAAGAATTGCGTCAATGAGGGCAATATGGAATACAACGCCTACTACAGCGACACAAGAAAAATTTATGCAGGCGGTATCAGTTCCCAGAACTGGACTTCCTCATATGCCTCCGACGGCTACGGAAACTTCATAAACTGTACCAACAAAGGCAACATCAAAGTAACCAAGAAATCCGACGCTGCCGTATCCTCACAATATACAGTAATAGGAGGCATCTGCGCAGGAGTGATGGGCGGAGAACCGGGCAAGGAATACACTTCCGCGTATTCAAGTTTCGATGCCTGCACAAACAACGGTAACATCACCTTCTGGGAGGACGGGCACAACCAAAATTTCAGTGTAATCTGCGGCGGTATCATAGGAGCTTCCACTCCCTACAGTTCCAACTGTCCATACGTCGGCGGAACCAGCGGTTTCTATTTCATTATCAGGAAAGGCAAGAACACTGGCAACTTCGATGTAAGTTCATCCTGCACCTCGGCAACGAGCGCAGTCATATCCGGAGCAAGACAGGTATATGTGGGCGGTCTCGTGGGTTTCGCCCTCGGCTCACCGGCTCTTAACGATGCCGGAACAGCTGCTGCAACTACCAAATACGCAATCATCCGCGGAGGCAGCAACTGCACCATGAAACTCGGCTCAATCAGCGGCAACGAATGTGCCGGTGGCATAGTGGGCGGCGGAGGCTTCCTCTCGCTCGAGTATATTGTGGACAGTTCACTTAAGATTGAGAAGACAGAAAATACGATGTTCACTCCTGCCAAGATAGGTGCCGCAGGAGCCCTGATAGGCTTGAATGTGAAAAGGACGCTTGTTACAGGCAACAACAATTCCCCTCTGCTCAAAATAGATGCCTCCGCCCTGGGCGATTTTCCCATAAGTTTTCTGGGCCTTTCCGGCAATACCGGAGCACAATCCGCAGCAGCAGACGGCAAACCTGCAACAGCCAAAATTGCGCCTTATCTCATCTACGAAAAATCGTCATCCGGTACCACTCAATATTATATCCAGTTTGCCGGCAGGAAAGCTAACGGCAGCACCTTCACCGCAGAAAATCTGAACGAATGTTTCTACGGAACAGGTAGCACGTTAGTGCGTGATGCCGGCCGCGTCAAAGTAGTTGATTTTACTGAATAAACCAAGTCACAATTTCGGACAAACCAGAAGCTGTTTCCAAATGAAATACGCCAATACCATCACACTTCTCGCGGTAGCTGCGCTCCTTGCGTCTTCCTGCCGCGGGAAGCAGCCGGACGGACCGGGAGAAGGGCCTGAACCCGAAGTTCAGACCACTACCCTGTCACTTTCATCCTGTTTCACGCCCAAGACCATCCTGGGAGAGCTCACGGACGGCGGTGTTTACCGCGTCTATTGGTCCGACGGCGACCGCATCTGCGTGAACGGGAAAAAGTCCTCCACCCTATACGGACTGGAGGAGGGTATCTCCGAAGCCGAATTCTCGGTAACGGACGTAAATGCGCCCTACAGCGTCGTCTATCCCAGCATCATCTGCACGGGAATGGACAGCAACGGAGTGGCAAGCCTCAATCTTCCCGTGGCCCAGGCGTACAAGGCAGGCAGTTTCGCAAGCGGAGCCGCCATACTCTACGGCAACTCCCAGGAAACAGGCTTCGGTTTGAACAATCTATGCGGAGTAGTCCGAATACCGCTTCTGAAAGACCGCTACGGAGACAGGATTACCGGCCTTGGAATTTCCAGCCTGTCTGCAGCCTGTCCCCTGGCGGGAGAATTCAGGCTTGACACGGCCGACGGTACCCTCACTCCCGTCAAAGGCAGCGGCACGATTATGCTCTCATTGCCGGCCGAAGGCATAGCCCTCCGGGAAGACGAGCCTGCTTATTTCTACGTAGCAATTCCCGCAGGCGAATATCCGGACGGCTTTGTCATCACGCTGAGCAACAGCGAAGGCACTATGCTGTGCGAATGGGTGGCTGACACCGCTATAGAGGCGGGAATGATAGCCACTCTGCCCGAAATAGGCTTCAAACCGGACGCCACCAAACTCATCGACAGCGTGGATAGCTGGAATGAGTTCGCAGCGGCGATGAATTCCGGCGAC
>JAEDMF010000177.1 GCA_016303175.1 Bacteroidales bacterium | reverse complement strand
CCGCAGAATGAGGAGATTGCCTTGACCACCTGTCCTGCTGTCAGCGAACTCGTGAGGGCGTTGCCTTTCACGACGTTGGTAAGCAGCGGGTTGAGCGATACCTGGAGAATCGTGTTTCCCACTCCGAGGAGGACGAAAGCCAGCATGCAGGTGACAAAGTTGTAGCTGATGAAAGGCAGCAGCATTCCAATGAATGTGATGACGTTGCTGACCTGTACCATTGTCTTCCTGCCGACCTTGTTCATTGCCATGGCGGCGGGGATGGAGAGGAGCAGGAACCAGATGAATACCATCGACGGAATGAATCCCGCTAGGGTCTCGCTGAGGTTGAAATCCTGTTTTACGTAACTGGTTGAGATTCCGACCACGTCGCAGAATCCCATTACGAAAAAGCCGAATAGGACGGGAAGGGCTTTGGTTATGTTGTTGTTCATAGTCTGGAAGTTTGTTCAGGTGGTAATGCTATTCGTTCGTGCACTCTATCGTGTATGAGAAAGAGTCGGCACGGTAATAGCCGATGTTGTATTCAATGGGGACATTGTTCACGTCATAGACGAAGCGCTTCCTGACGAGAATCGGGTCGCCTTCAGATATGCCGAGCTTACCGGCCAGTTCAGCGCTTGCCCCCTTGGCGGAGATGCGCTCTTTGGAGGTTTTTACCTTTATGCCGTAATTGTTGAGGAGAATATCGTATAGGGGCTTGCTCATGTCCTCCGACACCGACATCGGAATCTCCGGGTTGAAGTACGATATGAAGAAGACGAACGGGAGCTCAGGCTTGCCCCTCAGCCTTTCAAGACAGAGGAGTTTCCTGTCTTCCGGGACGTCGAACAACTCCGCGGCTTCCTTCGGGGCGTTCTTATAACTGATATGCAGCTCGAAATTCTGCACCTTCATTCCCATCGCCGCCATCTCCTGGGTGAAACTCATCCAGTTGCGGGCATTGCTCATCACATTCTGGGGTGCCACGCAGGTGCCGTATCCCTTCTTGCGGATCAGCAGCCCTTCGAAAACCAGGCGGTTGATGGCCTGCCGGAGTGTATTTCTCGAAATGTTCAGGTCCTTCGACAGTTCCACCTCATTCGGAAGAAGTTTCCCGTTGCGGTACTCCTCTTCCTGAATCATCTCTCTCAATATCTCCTCAGCCTGCTGGTGCAGGGGTTTTGAGGAATTGTGGTCAAGTTTCATACCTTTGGTCAATATGTTTGAACAAATATGACAAATTTTTTGCATTTCTGCAAATTTTATGAACATAATGCTTTTGCTCTCCCTTTTTGGCCCGGAATGGCCCTAAAATGGCTATTATATCAATGATTTATAAGGAAAATTGTTTAATTTCTTAAAAATTTTTCGTGAAATATTTGGTAATAACGTTTTATAGTTATATCTTTGCACTCAGACAATAAAAGGTTTTTATGTCTATTTGTTAAGTTCGTTTTATATAGGGGGTCCGGTTCTTTGTGAAAAGCACCGGCCCTTTCGTTTTATTCGAGGTTGTGTCAGTTTTTTTGATACATTTATAGCCGGATGACAGCCCTGCATAGACTGTGTATGACTATAACCAAATTAAAAATAATATGGAAAGGCGTAATTTTTTAAAGGCCTCTGCCCTGGGACTCGCCGGAACAATGGTGGCACCATCGGCAATTATGGCTTCAACTTCAAAGTCTAAGAAAAAGACCGCTGCAAACGACAAGATCAGGCTCGGTTTCATCGGTCTGGGGCAGCAGACGAATTATCTCCTCAGCAGTTTCATCAAAATGGAGGATGTGCAGGTGGTTGCAGGTTGTGATGTCTATGACATCAAGCGTGACCGTTTCAAGAATAATGTGGAGAAGCATTATCAGGGCAAGGGAATGAAGAATTGCGCCCCTGCAATGTATGTTGACTACAACGATCTTCTTGCCCGTGAGGATATTGACGCTGTCGTAATCGCTACCCCGGATCATTGGCATGCAGCAATTGCAATCGCAGCCTGCAAGGCCGGAAAGGATATATACCTTGAGAAGCCTATGACACTTACAATCTATGAGGGCCAGCAGCTTGTCAAGGCAGTCCGCAAATACAACCGTATCCTTCAGGTCGGCAGCCAGCAGAGGTCAAGCGAGGAGTTCATCCACGCCGCTAATATGGCTCGTGAAGGTAATCTCGGGCAGATTCGCAAGGTTGAACTGTTCGTAGGGCGTTGGGACGGACAGCCTTTCCCGGTGAAGTGTCCACGCCCTAAGGAAGCCGTTCCTGCAGGGCTTGACTGGGAAAGATGGCTTGGACCTCTCACGGAAAGTGACTATATTTATTATTATCCTGATATTGACCCGCTTCTCAACGAGAATGGCAGTGAAACCTGTTGGGGAGCATGGCGCTGGTATAAGAAGACTGGAGGCGGTTATATGACGGATTGGGGCGCCCATATGTTCGACATTGTACAGTGGGCTCTCGGAAAGGACGGAAGCGGCCCGACCGAGGTAATTCCTCCTGGATACAGTTTCTACAAGAATCTGACTTACAAATATGACAATGGCGTTGTCGTGGAAGAGACGCCATTTGATGACAAGGGCCAGGGAGTCAAGATTTACGGTGATGAGGGCTGGATTACAGTTCACCGCGGAAATCTCTATGCCTCAGACCCTAAGTTTGAGATGAACGTGGCCGTCAATGAAGTACCGTTTGAGGCCCGTGCCGGACACCACAGGGTGTTCATCGAGTCAATCAAGTCCAGGATTGACCCTAACGTCCCTGTTGAGGTTGGTCACTCTTCCTGCAATATGTGCAACATTGGCATCATTGCCGGTGAGCTTGGACGTCCTCTTGTCTGGAACCCTATTGTCCAGAAGTTCATGCACGACGAAGAGGCCAATGCCCTCAAGCATTATGACTATCGCGAAGGCTACAAGAACCTTCTTGACGTATAGAGCCGGAATACTTTTGCAATTTGAAAGGGTGGGTGATTTCTTAGTCACCCACCCTTATTTTTCAGTATTTATGCTCCGCATCATTGAGCTCCTCCCTTGTAAGTGACTTGCTGTCAAGCTTGTACCAGGCGTAGGCAATGTATGCGATGACAAATGGAATTATCAGGGATACGACCGACATTGTCCTGAGAGTGAACTCGCTTGAGCAGCTGTTCGAGATGGTCAGGGAACTCTGGAGGTCGGCTGTGGACGGATAGTATGCTGTGCCGTTCAGGCCGGCA
>JAEDMF010000176.1 GCA_016303175.1 Bacteroidales bacterium | reverse complement strand
ACCATCATCAGCTTCCGCACGGAGGCCGGCCGCACGGAGGAAATATCGCTGATACGATGCTTATGAAAAATGCAATGCTTATGAATAAGGTAGGTTCAATAATATTGGCGGCAGCGCTTGCCGCCCTGAGTATATCCTGCGTCAATGTAAAGGAGTTGGACGGCAGGCTTGACGAGTTGGACGTGAAGATTGAGACTTTGACTTCCAAGTTGTCCGAGTTGAACGCCTCCACCATCAAACTTTCCAAACTGGTGAACGGCAGCACACTCATAACCTCCTTTGTGAAAACGGACGCCGGATATGAACTTTCCTTGTCCGACGGCAGCGTGATGACCGTCCATTATGGGGCGACGTCCCCGCTGTGCATACCCACACTCGTGGTGGATGACAAGGGCTTCTGGCAATACAGTTTTGACGACAAGGTATTCAACTATGTCGAGGGTGCCGACAATGTCCACGTAGGCGACTGCAATGTTCCCCAGTTTTCGATAGATGAAAAACTGTTCTGGACCATCAGCATAGACGGCGGCAAAACCTGGACACGTCTGACCGATGAGACGGGCAAGCCCCTCAGCGCAGACCCCGTCGTTGCCTCAGGTTATGGCGGACCCATTCTGGATGTTGTATATGACGATGAGGCTTCCCTAATGAGGCTCACTCTCAAGAACGGCACCATTGTGGATGTTCCTGTGGCTGTTGACTTCTCCCTTGATATCGTGGGTTTGAATGCAGATGAAAGCTTCTATCTGGGTGAGACCAGGGAGTATGAGGTGAAATCAGTCGGCGTCAAGGATATCATAGTGGACGCTTCTCAAGGCTGGAAGGTGGTTTTCTCCGACGGCAAGTGCGCAATCTCTTCACCTTCGTCCGGAGCAGCCGGCATTGTCTCCATTTCCGTTCTTGCCGTGTCAGACAAAGGGATGCTTATGAACAGGCTGTTCTCCGTCAATCTCATAGCCAAGGCCCTTTCCGAGGCCGGTTGTCAGACCTGGCGGGATTTTGATAGCGGGAGCGCTTCCAATCTTCTGCTGGACTTCTCCTATGCAGGCTACGACCACGGAGAGACAGCGCCCGGCGACGTGAACAGTTTCGGCTGGCGGACTATCGACGTGACAAAATACGGGGCAGTGCCGGATGACGGCCTGTCCGACAGGGCTGCCTTCGAGCAGGCTGTGGCCGATGCTCTCGGAGGCAAGGCCAGCAATGCGGACGCCAAGGCTATAATCTATTTCCCCGCCGGCGAGTATATACTGCATACGGCAGATGACGATACGGACGGCAAGACCAATACTCTCACCATCCGCGCCGGCAATATAGTTCTCAAGGGTGCTGGAAGGGACAAGACAACTCTGGTGATGAAGGACCCTGCCCTCCCTACGGACGCTTCTGTGTTGTACAGTTCTCCTTCTATGATTGAATTCAAGCACCAATCCGGCCTGAGCAAGCTTGCGGACGTGACCTCGGATGCGCCTAAGGGCTCTTTCAGCGTGAGCGTTTCAGCTGGGGCGGAGAGTATCAAGGCAGGCGATTTCGTATGTCTGCATCTTTTGAACAACAACCCCGAACTTATAGCGGAGGAACTCGCTCCATATACTCTTGAGAGCGGAATGAAAGACCTTTCCGAAGATGGCGTCAAAGTGTTTGATTACCATCAGGTTAAGTCCGTGGAGAACGGCGTAATAACCTTCTGCGAGCCCATAATGCGCAAGGTCGATGCGAAATGGGGCTGGACTATACAGAAATATCCCCATTATGAGAATGTCGGCATAGAGGATTTGAGTTTCAAGGGTTTTTCCAAGGATGATTTCGAGCACCACGGCAGTTGGGAGGACGACGGCGCGTATAAGCCCGTCAATATGATACGCATTACGAACGGATGGATGCGCAGGGTAGGGTTCAGCGATGTCAGTGAGGCCTGTTCCGTCACCAACTGTGCCAACGTATCGGTGTATGACGTGACCATAGAAGGAAACCGCGGCCATTCGTCCATACGTTCCCAACAGAGTTCGAGGGTGTTCATCGGCAAGGTAAGGGAAACCTCCGGCAGCGGAGCCGGCCAGTACCACGCCGTTGGAGTGTCCAAGCCCAGTATGGGCACGGTGCTATGGCGCAATGAGTGGGGCAACGACAGCTGTTTCGAGTCCCACGCCACCCAGCCCAGGGCCACGCTCATTGACTGCTGCAAGGGAGGCTGGATGTATTTCCGTCAGGGCGGAGACGAAGCTCAGGTGCCCAACCATCTTGCCGACCTCACGATATGGAACTTCGAGTCCATCACTCCTTTCGCAGATACCTGGATTTGGTGGAATGCCTCAAGTAAGTGGTGGAAATTCCTGCCTCCTGTCATCGTGGGCTTTCACGGCAGCAGCTGCAACTTTGACCAGAGCCAGCTTCTCGTGGATGAAGCCCACGGGGAAATCGCTGCGCCCCAGTCCCTTTATGAGGCCCAGCTCAGCAGGCGTCTGGGTTATGTGCCCTCTTGGCTCAATGCACTTAAGTAATAAAAACATTACAGTATGAAACTATATTTCAAAACAATTTCTTGTATGGCTCTTACAGCCGCGCTTCTGTGCTCCTGCCAGGGCGTTGCAGACCTTGACAAAAGGGTGGAGCAGATGGAAAACCTTGTAGAAGCCCTTTCAGTGCAGGTGAACAAACTCAATGAGAAGGTGAACACCCTTTCTGCTCTTATTGAGGTGGGAGCAGTCAGAGAGTTCTCCGAGAACGGGGGCGTTTATACCCTGACTCTGTGCAACGGAGAGGTCATCACCTTGGAGCAGGGCAGTATGGCTCCGGTGCCCCTGATTACCGTAGATGAGGACGGCTTCTGGATGGCCGACTATGGCGATGGCCAAGGTGCCGTTTACATTAAGAACACTGCAGGCGAAAAGGTCAATTCCAAGGGCCAGAATGCTGCAACCCCGGTATTCTCCGTGGATGCCGAAGGCTATTGGTGCGTAAGTTATGCGGGCAGCCAGACCATCGAGAGGATAAAGGATGCGTCAGGCAATCCCGTAAAGGCCACCACAGATGCCTCAGCCAGCCCGAATGCTCTCTTTAAGGAAGTTACTTATAGCCCTGAAACGCAGATGCTTCACGTGGTATTGGGCAATGATACCGCTCTGGATATCCCTGTGCTGTCCGGCTTCCTGTGCCGCATCGAGAACGCAGGGAAGGCTGTGTACAGATTTTCCGACGGGCAGAGCCGCAGTTGGGACGAGTCCAATGAGGGTG
>JAEDMF010000175.1 GCA_016303175.1 Bacteroidales bacterium | reverse complement strand
ATACGATGTCCAGAAGCAGACGGTTTATGCCAGAGGTGTGCCTGACCCGGTGAGCGGAGAGATGAAAGGAGAGCCGGTAATGCAGGACGCAAGCGGCAAATACGAGATGAAGGAGGTGACCTACAACTTTGAAAGCCGCAAAGCCTTCATCAAAAATATGGTCACCAACGACAGCAACGGCATACTGCGCGGCAACAATATCAAAATGATGCCGGACCAGTCCATAAACATCACCCAAGGAAAATATACGGTGTGCGACTGCGAGGAACCCCACTACTACATAAAGCTCTCAGCCGCCAAAGTGATGACCAAACCAAAGAGAACTACGGTTTTCGGCCCTGCCTGGCCCGTTGTCGAAGGCGTGCCTCTGTTTCCTGTAATTCTCCCCTTCGGCTTCATCCCTACCCGTCCCGAAAGGGCTTCCGGCCTGCTGATGCCCACTTTCGGTGAGGAACAGGCCCGCGGCTTCTTCTTCAGAGACCTGGGCATATACTACGTCATTGGCAACTATTTGGACATCTCCCTCACGGGCTCATACTACACCATGGGTTCGTGGGGCCTTGACTTCAACTCCAGATACAAGGTGAATTACAAATTCGGAGGCAATGTCTCAATCAACTATTCCTTTGACCAGATTGGAGAAAAGGGAGAACCCGACTCACAGCAAACCAGCAACTTCGGTGTAAGATGGAGTCACCAGCAGGATTCCAAAGCCCATCCGGGCACCACCTTCAGCGCCTCCGTGAACTTCCAGAGTCCTATGAACAGCCGCTACAATTCCCGGGACGTGAACGAGGCCCTGAACAACCAGATAAGTTCCTCAATTTCCTACGCCCGCAATTTCGGCGGCAAATTCAACCTTAGCATCAACGGTCTCCACAGCCAGAACACCAAGGACTCATCGTACTCCGTCACCCTGCCTAACATCACCTTCAGCGTCAGCAAATTCTATCCCTTCAAACGCAAGAACAGGGTTGGCAAGGAACGGTTTTACGAAAAATTCTCGCTTTCATACAATACTTCCTTCAACAATAAAATCAACTTCAAGTCCAGTGACGTGAAGAAGCCCAACTTCTTCGACAAGATGCAGAACGGAATGCAGCACAATTTCAGCATAGGCCTTCCTAACTTCACCTTGTTCAAATACATCAACGTGAACCCCTCCGTAAGCTACGGAATGAACTGGTTTTTCTCAAGCAAGGAAAAATATTTCAATCCCGAGACAAACAAGGTGGAAGAGAAAAAGGGAGGAGTGTTCAGCACCTTCGGAGCCACCCACAATTATTCGGGAAGCATATCCTTGGACACACAGGTTTACGGAATGTACACCTTCAAACGCTGGAACAAGGTTCAGGCGATACGTCACGTGATGAAACCCTCGATAAGTTTCAGCTTCTCTCCCGAGAAGGGTACGTATTTCAACGGATGGAGAACATTGGAATATGTGGACACGCTCGGTGTGCCGCATTCTCTCGACTACAATATATATGAAGGGCAGCCTGGCTCGTATCCCGGCAAGGGCAAAAGCGCCACGGCCAATTTCTCTCTTGGAAACAACCTTGAGATGAAGGTCAAGGACTACAAGGACACGACAGGTACAGGCACAAAGAAAATCAAGCTGCTCGACCAGCTCAACTTTAACGGAAGTTACAATTTCCTCGCCGACTCCATGAGGTTGAGCAATATTGGAGTGACAGTCTCCACCAATGTCTTCGGCAAGGTGGGCATCAGCGGCAACCTCAATTTCGACCCTTATGCCATAAACGAGCGAGGTCAGCGCATCAGCAAGTTCGCCCTGACTGAGAACGGCAAATTACTCAGGCTCACCAATGCTTCCCTTTCTGTGTCCTATTCCCTGACCGGCAAGGGCGTAATCAACGGGAATGACGGCAACAAAAGTGGAGGAGGCGGAGGAAATTCTGGCAGTGCAGGCAGTTCGGTGGCATACAACCGCATTTACTACCATCCCATCACAGGCGAATACATTCCCGGAGGCTGGCTCTACTATACCAATCCCAATGCTCCCTGGAGTCTGAATTTGAGTTATTCCTTCAGTTACGCCAAGAGTTATCAGTATGCCAACGAAAAGCTGTCCACCAACCACAACATCACCCAGACTCTGAATCTGAGCGGAAATGTGAAACTCACTCCGAGGCTGTCACTGAATGCCACCACCGGCTTCGATATCCAGGCCCTGAAGATTACTACTACCCAATTGAGCGCATCCTACGACCTGCACTGCTTCAACATTCAATTCTCCTGGGTGCCTACTGGCAAGTGGAAGAGCTGGAACTTCTCCATTTCAGCAAATGCTGCCGCCCTGGCAGATCTGTTGAGATTCCGCAAGAGCAGCAGCTTCTGGGATAATTATTGATTTGCTTTACTTGATGCCGACGCGGGAGAAGATGTAGTCAACGTTCTTGAGGTAGTAGTCCAGCGTGAAGCAGGAAGAAAGCTCCTCGGGATCCAGCAAGGACATTACCTTTTCATTCTCCTTCAAAAGACCTTGATAATCAATATGTTCCGACCACGCCTTCATTGCGATGGGCTGAACTGTATCGTAGGCCTCCTCGCGGGAAAGTCCCTTGCCGATAAGGGCCATCATCACCCTTTGGGCGAAGATTACGCCGTTGGTCCTGTAGATATTGTCTATCATTGTCTGGGGATAGACGGTAAGATTCTCGAGTATGCCCTTGAATCTCACGAGCATATAATCCAGAAGTTCAGTCGCGTCGGGAAGAATGATGCGTTCAGTAGAAGAATGTGAAATGTCACGCTCATGCCATAGGGCCACATTTTCGCAGGAGGCCGACATATATCCCCTCATTACGCGTGCGCATCCGCAGATGTTCTCGCTGCTGATGGGATTACGCTTGTGGGGCATTGCACTGCTACCTTTCTGGCCTGCCCTAAAGGCTTCCTCCGCCTCGCGCACCTCCGTACGCTGGAGATTCCGCACCTCGAAGGCCATCTGCTCCAATGTAGAGGCAATGACAGCCAGGGTGGCTATATAGTAGGCGTGACGGTCTCTTTGCAGCACCTGTGTGGAAATGTTGGCTGATTCTATGCCTAACTTCTCGCATACATAATCCTGAATGAAGGGAGGGATATTTGCAAAATTTCCCACCGCGCCGCTCATCTTGCCGGCCTGTACGCCCTTGCAAGCATAGTCGAACCGCTCAAGATTGCGTTTCATTTCCTCATACCACAAAGCCCATTTGAGGCCGAAAGAAGTGATATCGGCA
>JAEDMF010000023.1 GCA_016303175.1 Bacteroidales bacterium | reverse complement strand
GTCTATCCTGTAATCCACCCTGTGCGGTTCGCGGAAGTCGAAGGGTGTGCCCTCCACGGGAAGTTCAAGGTCGGGGCAGAAATGCTTGTTGTTGCGTATGCAAGTATCGGCTTCCACCTGAAGCAGATGCTCCATAACATAGCTTGAGCTGCCGCCTCGCAGGTTGAAGTAAGTGTGGTTTGATAGATTTACCACCGTTGGCTTGTCTGTCGTGGCTTCGTATTCGAGCCTGACGGTGTTGTCGTCTGTGAGCCAATAGCTTACGTATGCGTTGAGATTGCCGGGAAAGCCTTGTTCCCCGTCAGGACTCAGACGATGAAAGCGCACTCCTACGCGTCCTGGTTCCGTGATTGCCTCGCCTTCCCAGATGAAGCGGTCAAAGCCGAGCCGCCCTCCGTGGCATTGTACCGGTTCTCCGTCGAAACTTTCGTTGGCATCCACGTTATAGCGTACACCATCCAGCACGAAGGAGGCGTGGTCTATGCGGTTGCCATAGCGCCCTATGACGGGTCCTATGAATCTGTCTCCCTTTTCGAATGACTCCAATTTCCCGTATCCTACAACCACATCTGCCAGCTTTCCGTCCCTGTCGGGCATACTGATTGAGATTATTCTGCAACCATAATCGCTCAAGTCCATCGTGGCCCCCTTGCTATTGCGCAGGTGCCAGACTTTTGCTTCCTCGCCGGTCGATAGGGTGCCGAAACTCTCGCAGGTGATGCCTGCTTTTTGTGTACAGGCGCTTGCCGCACAGGCTATCCAGGCTCCGAGAGCCAGCGTGCGGAGAATAGAGGTAGTGCTATATTTCATTGTCGTGTATGTTTGCTTGGGTTCAACAGAATCTTCTTTAGCGCAAAGCCTTTTATCCAAACGCAAATATATGAAATATGCCCGTCCTGCCGTATTGTTTTTGTGTCAAAAGATGAAATAAAATGTGCAATAATGTTTACATTTGCAGAGTTGAAATTTGCTTATGAACGCACATTTTCGTTTGCTTTTGGTTTTGTCGGCTCTCTGCCTGGCTTCGGCCGCTTATGCCGGCGAAGGAAAGTCCTTCGAAGGAAAATTCTCCGAAGGAAAGTCCTCCGAAGGAAAGTCCTCCGAAGAAAAGGATACGGACGCTCCATTTGAACTGGCCTATTCATACGGGCATGCCATTGACCTTCAGGGCGGTCTGGCCACGTCGGCTATACTTGTCGGAGGGGATAGCAGGAAGGCATTTGCAAGCCTTGCCGGAAGTTGCGGCCAGTTGCGCTACAGCTGCTTCTTGAGTCCTCATTGGGGCTTCTGCGTCAGCCTTGCTTCCCAGGCAATCTTCTCCGGTACCACCTCATTTCTAAGGGCGAGAAATTATGCTGATGGAGGTTTGTATCGGTATTCTTCTGACTATAATGTTATGTCGGCGGCTCTCAGCTACGCCATGGCCGGCTCCGTATATCGCTACGATTTCGGCATGTGCAGCGTTCGAGCCAGGTTAGGCATAGGCGCGGGCTCGTATGCGCTGTCAACAGGTGGCTTCGGGAGGTATTCCAGGGCTGTGCCTTCGGCCTATCCTGAGTATATTTCTTATTCGGTGGAAACCAAAAAAGAAGACTTTCTGATTGATTCCGGGAGCAACGCGATCTATTATTCTGACAATACGGCCTTTGTGGCTGCCTTGAGCTGTCAGTTCTGCTACACATTCCGACGCTGTTTCTACATTTCTGCCGAAATCGGCATCAATGCCGCCTGTGCACCGGGTGTCGTCTTGAAGCAGAGGACATATCAGGCGGAGTCGGCGTATAATCCTGAGAATTGGGCAGATGCTGTGATTGATTATGAAAACCGCGATGCCTATAAGTTTACGACATACAAGGAGGCTTCCGCCCGTATGCCGTGGGCCTTTTTTAATGCCAGCGTGGGTATAGGCTGGAACATAGGATTCAACAGAAGGAAATAATCTGATAATGCGAGTGCTTATGAAAACGGATATCAAATGCTGCGGAATCAACAAATTTATAGGAATTTCCGGCCGTATGGCGGTTGCAACCCTTTTTTCATTACTTTGTACTTCCTGCCTGCATAAAGATTGTTTGTTTGGCGAAAGTGTTCCCCCTATGGGTACGGAACAGTATCTTATGACCGTTGCGAATGACAGTGACGTTGCAACTGTATGGTACTTTCCCTCGCATGGAAATGTCTCCTGCGAGGATGCGGGACAATTGCCTTCTTCGAAACCTGCGTGCTCCGCAGAGTCTGATGTATGTTTCCCGCTTCAGCCGCGCAAATCCTTGATGATTACTATCAGCTATGACGGTGTGACTCATCCCGCTCAGGGTTACCACGTTGACGACAGCCTGCCCATCTACGTTTTTGATAAGACCGTCTTTGAGACCTCAACCTGGGAGGAGATAGTCAACGGACAGTTGTGGCTGAAAAAATTCACCTTCACTGTCGAACAGCTTGTTGAAGCCGACAGGAAGGTGCGTTATACGGTAGAAGCCGACTGAGTATCCTCAGTGCAAGTGCCTCTGCAGCAGTTCAGTGAATGGTCGGTGACTCAGTGCACATCACTGAAGTATTTCAGGAATTGGGTGCGGAGGAGTTTGTCTGCATTTTCGGGTTCAGCTGCATTCATCTTGCCCTTGTAATCGCAGATGCAATCGTAGCCCTTGCTTTCCTGCCACTGCTCCAAAGCGGCATTGGCCTCGCTTATCCAGGCGCCGCCCTGACGTATGATGGGGCTGGCCACTTCCACTGCGGAAGCTCCGCTCAGAATGGCTTTTACCACTCCTTTGTATGATTCTACTCCGCCTGAAACGGCTACGGGCAGTGCGGGAACTGCCGCTGATATCAGTCCTGCCCACCTGAGAGGGATGGAGAGGTCGGCTGCGCTAGTGAAGGGATTGCCTGTCGTGAAAGTGAGTTTGTCGATGTCTATATCCGTGGGATAGAATCGATTGAAGAGCACAACGGCCTTTGCCCCTTTTGCGTAAAGCCTGTCGCAGAGGGCAAGCGGGTTGGAGAGGTTGGAGCCGATTTTTGCGATTACGGGGATGCTGATTTTGGAGGCTATGTTGGCAACGATGTTCTCGTGCATTTTCTCGAAGACGCCGTCGGTGTAGTTGCGCTCTGTGCAGAGGCTCATTATATTGAGTTCAAGGGCGTCGGCTCCGGCTTCCTCTATCCTTTTTGCGAATTCCTCCCATTTGCCGTCAGTATGGCAGGCAATGGATGCGATGACGGGAATGGAGAGGCTGGACTTGGCCTTTTTAATCAGTTCCAGATAGTCTGCAAGTACCTTTTCGCCGAGATAACCCGCAAGATAGTCGTAGGCTTCAGGATGGATTTCCGTGTCGTTGGCAGCAAGTTCCATAGTGATGCTCTCCTCGAAAAGGGATTTGAGCACTACTGCGCCGGCTCCTGCCTTTTCAAATTCGACAAGTTTGTTCAGGGAGGCGGTCTGGCTGTTGCTTCCTACTATTATAGGGGATTTGATTTCAAGGCCCCCGAAGGTGGTGTTGATACTGCTCATTGAAGTGTATGTGTTTATATCCTGCAAATATAAAAATTTTCGGGGACAATTATTTCAATTGTAGCCTCATTCTCCAGTAGTTGTGACCGAAGAATGTTATTGTTTCCTCTTTTCGGAAACCGAGTTTTTCGTAATATGCCACAAGACTGGGTTTGTCCTTTGATGCGAGGAGGCTTGCATAGTTGTATCCTTTGGCGATGGCTACGTCTATTGCAGCGCGAAGCAGATGTTTACCGAGCCCCAGCCCCCGGAATTGGGGCAGGACGGCCATAGAGTCCAGGTAGAACTCTCCCGCATGGCATTCCTGCGGCACTGCCTCAAGCGTTTGGGGGTCTTCTGCCTGCCAGAAACGCGGCCATGTCGCTTCCCTCATTTCCGCATAGGCTGCTCCGTCATATCCGATAATTCCACCGGCCACCTTGCCGTCTATATCTGCCAGAAGAGTGTTTTGCCAGGAGTACAGCGTTCCTGCCTCGGAGCACAGCCGTATCATTTCTTCGCTTGCCGGCTCCTCTATGTCCAGCGCTTCCAACACTATCCAAGCCACTTCCTTTGCTTCCTGTGTGCTCGCCGGCCTGATTTCCAAATTCATATTTTCTGCATTCATTTTTCAAAGATAATCCATTTGGGGGAATTTGACTAAATTTGCAGGCTTGAATGACAGGAATAGTCCAAACTTGAATTTTGAACGGATGAAACGTGAGACTTTATACGGTATATTGCTGATAATCATTATGACGGTGGCTGCCACGGCCATTGCCGCCATACCTTTCATAAAGAACACTCTCCAGTTCAGCTCCTTGATTGTGGGCATATTGCTCGGCATGGTCTTCGCCAACACTTTGAGGACCAAGATGCCGTCGGGTTGGGCTTCGGGCCTGCGCATCTGCTCAAAGCAGGTACTGCGCGCAGGCATAGTGCTGTACGGTTTCCGGCTGACTCTCGCTGACATTGCGGTTGCAGGGGTGCCAGCCATTGTGGTGGATCTGATTATTGTTGCCGGAACCATAGGTCTGGGCATTCTTTTCGGCAAGATGCTGAAGATGGATTCCGACACAGCCCTGATGACATCCGTGGGCAGCGCAATCTGTGGCGCGGCTGCCGTCCTGGGAGCTGAACCCGTGGTGAAGTGTGAGTCCCATAAAACGGCCGTGGCTGTATCCACAGTTGTCATTTTCGGTACGCTTTCGATGTTTCTATATCCCATTGTGTATCGCTTGGGTTTTCTGCCTCTGGATGATTTCCAATGGTCCATCCTTACGGGTTCAACCCTTCACGAGGTGGCCCACGTTGCCGGAGCGGGCAATGCGATGGACAGCGCCGGGGCTGAGATTGCCGCGACAGCTACCATTACCAAGATGATACGTGTCATTCTTCTGGCTCCCGTGCTTGTGATTCTGAGTATGGCTCTCTCCGGAAGATGCGCCGGAAAGGGTAGGACCAGAATCGCCGTCCCTTGGTTCGCTGTACTGTTCATCCTGGTCATATGCCTGAATACTTTTCTTGAAGACATTATTCCTGCAGATATCTATAAGCCCGTTTTCGGCAAGGGAGGAATTGTAGAGTACGCGGATACATTTATGCTTGCAATGGCAATGACGGCCCTGGGAGCGGACACTACGGTGGAAAAGTTCCGTCAGGCAGGAGCTAAGCCTTTTGCATTGGCCGCGATGTTGTACCTGTGGCTACTTGTCGGCGGTTTTCTGTTGGTGAAGTTCCTTGTCCCTGTGGTGCAGGAGTCCTGTGCAAAGGAAAAATGGAGTAAGGAGGAGCTTGCGCTGATTCGTGCAGAGGGGGATGTGATGAGGGTGCTTACGGTGGAAGATGAGGCTGATTCTCTGTTCCTGCGCAGGCAGGTCCGTGACATTCCCTTTTCTGCCTTGTCGAGTGAGGATTATAAGTTGTTATGCTCCAAGATGATAGCGACTGTAACGTCGCCAGAGCAGGATGGCGTCGGCATTGCCGGTCCGCAGGTGGGGATTTCAAGACGTATTGTAGTTGTACAGAGGTTTGATAAGGAAGGACATCCTTTTGAGGTTTTCCCGAATATTCGCATCATTGCAAAAAGGGGCGAGTTGGTGCCCGGTCCGGAGGGGTGCCTCAGTGTGCCCGGCCGCAGGGGAGATGTTCCCCTGCCAGCCACCCGCCCCGCGGTTGCTGCTTCCGGCGCTGCTGATTTGAACTCTGCCGCTTTTGCCGAGTCTCCCGGCGCTGCGGCTGACAATCCCTCCCGCCCCGCAGCAAATGCATCCGGGGTTTCCGGTGCTGCGGCTGTCCGGGATACGGTCGAGACCATATCAGGCTTCACCGCCGTCATCTTCCAACACGAATGTGACCACCTCGACGGCATTCTGTACACCGATTACCTTCCGTAGATTTTACTTTGTTTGATTGCCGCCGAGGTATGCGCGGAGTTTGTCCCAATTGTTGCGGGCATCTTGTGCGCCGGTGTCGTAGGCTGCCTGCAGTCTGGCGGGATTCTTCTCCAAGCGTCCGACTTTGATGTTCCGGGATGGCCTGAAAACGAAAATCTTACCTTCGGCTTCCATTTGTCCGATTTGTTTCAGCCTTTCGTTATATCTTTCGTTCCTGTGCCTGAATACTTTTTGCAGCGTTTTGTTCTTCGGGTAGAACAGGCAACTGATGAAATGGAGCCTTTCTTTCTTTACATAGCCCTCAGGATGAGTCAGCACCACAATGATTTTGTCGCAGCCTTCGGCGAAGCATTTGTCAATGGGAATGTTGTCTGAAATCCCGCCGTCGAGATAGGGAAAGCCGTCGATGTACACTTCTTTGGAAAGGAAGGGAAGGGAGGCTGAGGCCCGAAGCAGGTCCATTTGCTTGTGTGCGTCGGTGATTTTCAAATAAGCCGGTTCCCCTGTGATGAGGTTGGTGGCGCAGGCGAAAAAGTCAACCCCGGAGCATGCGAAGGCATCGTAGTCGTAGGGGTCATATTCATCTGGCAGGGTATGGTAGCAAAAGTCAACATTGCAGATGTTGCCGGTGGACAGCAGGGATCGGAGGCTTATGTATCGCGGGTCTCCTGCAAGCTTGAGATTGTAGCGGAGTACCCGGCCCGGCTGTCCGGAGGGCAAATTTATGCCGAAGATAGCGCCTGCCGAAGTCCCGCATATTGTGTCTGCGCGCAGTGAATGTTCCATAAACACGTCCAGTACTCCCGCAGTGTACAAGCCCCGCATTCCTCCTCCTTCAAGTACCAGACCGATTTTATGTCTTTGTTGTGCCTTTGGTTCTGTAACTTTCATATCAACGCGGATTATTTTTTGGATACACCTGCATGGTTTTTCTGATTTTGCTTTGCCCCTGATGTGACATTCTTCCCGGAGGTGGGCGGGCGTACGAACTGAAGGCCTCTGACAGATGCTGCCCGAAAAAATCGTAAAATGGAGAGTCTCAAAAATCGTGCCCGGACATATTCCTCTTGGCTTTGCCGGACAGGACGGAGTAAGGATTTTTTTGTTAACTTTGCTTTTCGATAACCCTAAAATAATTTTGGAGAAACTATGTCCGTGCAGATAAGGAAAGTGGAAACGGCCCGAGACCTCAGGCTGTTCTCCAATTTTGCCAACAATCTTTATAAGGGCAATGCTTTTTATGTGCCTGTAATTCCCTCAGATGAACGCAATACCCTGGACAAGACGAGGAATGCCGCGTTTGATTTCTGTCAGGCGGACTATTTTCTTGCCTATAAGGAGGGACGCTTGGTAGGCAGGGTGGCCGCAATTTTGAATCCTAAGGCGAATCAGGCCTGGAACACCAGAACGGTCCGTTTCGGCTGGATTGACTTCACGGATGATTACGAGGTGTCGGAAGCTCTTGTCAATCAGGTGATTGAGTGGGGCAGACAGAGGGGAATGGAACGCATAGCCGGGCCTTTGGGCTTCACGGACTTTGACCCTGAAGGTATGTTGGTGGAGGGCTTTGATCAGTTGGGTACAATGGCTATGTTGTATAACCATCCATATTATATGAAACATATGGAGCGTCTCGGTATGGTCAAGGAGGTGGATTGGCTGGAATTCCGCATCACCATTCCTGACACCCTGCCGGAGAAGGTGACCAATATGTCGGCAATCGTTGAAAAGCGCTACGGATTGAAGGTCAGAAAATTGACAAGAAGGGACATAAAACGGGAGAATTATGGCCGCAAGTTCTTCAACCTCATCAATGAGAGCTATTGTCAGCTCTATGGCTATTCTGTACTCTCCGAAAAGCAGATTGACCAATATGTGAAGGCTTATCTGAGCGTGTTGGACTTGAGGATGGTCTCATTTATCGAAAATGAGCAGGGGGAGTTGATTGCGGCGGGAGTCGCCATGCCCTCAATGTCGGAGGCTCTGCAAAAATGTGGCGGCCATCTTTTCCCGACCGGCTGGTGGCATTTGCTGAAAAATATGTATATACGCAAGCCTGACACCCTTGATTTGTTGCTTATAGGAGTGCGTCCGGATTATCGGAATAAAGGCGTAATTGCATTGATATTCAACGATTTATTCCATATCTACAAGGGTATGGGTTTCAAATATGCCGAGACCAGCGCAGAGTTGGAGTCAAACTTCAGAATCCAGCAGATGTTCAGCATTCTCGACCCTGTCCATCATAAACGCCGTCGCGTTTATACCAAGCAAATCTGAGGAAATTCCCGCCCTCGTTCAATCAAAATATCTGTGGACAAGGCTCAGTACGGGTTCTGTTGCCATAGTGTTGGGGTTTGTGCCCGGCTGGCCGTCAGGGACTTCTGTGCCGAGCTTCTTGAAAATTTCCACCCAGAATGTGGGTATGTTCCCGTCCTTGTCCCTGAAACTCATGGGATTAAGGCTGAACAGGGGAGTGCCGTCCTCCCTTCGGAAACTTTCGTATATGAGTTCGGAACAGTACATTTTTCCGTTGGACGGGAGAAAGGCCCAGTCATAGGCTTGCCCCTTGAAACTCAGGGCCCTGTCTATTGCAGCCTGGATGTCGATGTCTTCCTTGATGCGCATCACGTCAACTCCGGGTTTGCCGTTGACCTTAGGGGTTTTCGTAATGAAATGCTCCCAGTCTGTCACCCTGACGCCTTTCCGTGCCGTGGCCTCTATGACAGATGGTACTCCGTCCACTTCGGCATACAGGGCGACGTGGTCATATTGGATATCTCCCTCCCGCTGTGTGGCGGCCGTGATTGCCTGACTGAGAGCACTGGTGTCACTTACGCAAAAGAGCAGGTCTCCTTCCTGTGGTGTAAATTCTTCTTGCCGGCAGGAGCATAGGATTGATAGGCCTGAAAATGCCATCAAAAGGGTTGCTGTGGCTATTTTGAATAATTTCATACTTTCGGCAATTTTGATATATTACAAGAATTCTGCATTGCTCTTGAACTGCGTTGCTCAAGTTTTGTTGCAAAAATAACAAGGAAAATTCTAAATGACAATTGGATTTTGTATTTTTGCCGATATGACGAAAGTGTTGTTCATACTCGGGTTTTTGGGTTTTGTCGCGCCCCTGCATCAGGCTTGGGCAGAGGGTGGCAAGGCAGAGGCGGACGTATCCATATTGGAGTTGGACAATATTCTGGAGCGCTCTGATTTTTATGAGCAAAGGAGACTCTCGAGGTTGGATTCCTGTTTTCTTATGCTCGGCACAGCCACATCTACAGAGGACTTCTACGAAGCATACAGCGGGATTTGCCGGGTGTATGACCGGTATCAGACAGATTCGGCGCTTCTGTATGCAAAAAAGGTAGTGGAGTGTGCGGAAATGTTGCCGGATTCCCCGGGGAACCGCAGCCGTCTGGTGCGCTCCCTGACTATGCTCGGCAAGCAGTACGAGACGGCGGGTATGCACAATCAGGCATTGGAGGCCTTCGGGAAGATAGACAGAGACGCCGCAAGCGCTGCGGAACTTGCCTCAGTGTACAGTTTCTATACCTTTATATATGAGTCTCTTGCGAGCCAGAGCCTGGACAAGTCCGTTACGGAACAGTACAATCAGATGGCAGAATGCTACAAGGATTCCATTCTCCTTACCGCGCCTGACAGCAGGAAGATTCTGAGCGAAAAGAAAAGGATTTCGGTGACTACCGTTCTGCTCTCGACATCATCCTTCCTCTGTTTGAGGAACTCTCGACCGAAGATGCATCAATGGGGCCCGTGGCGTTGGAGATTGCTGACATATATTCCCGCATGGGATTGGAAGAGCAAGCCCGGCATTACCTTATAATTTCTGCAATGTCGGACATTGTGAATGGCAAGAAGGAATACATCGCGTTGCGTACCCTCGGATTGGACCTTTTCAGGGAGGGCGATGTTTCGAGAGCCTATCGCTATCTCAACAAGGCGCTTGAAGATGCCACTTTCTGCAAGGCTAAAATCAAAATCGAGGAATTGGTGCCTTTGCTCGAGACGGTGAATGAGGCATACACGAAGGAAAAGGACAATATATGGAATATTGTCGTGTTCTGTCTTGTTCTTGTATGTATGCTTGCCATTGCCTTGGTAATCATCACTGTAAGGGAGTCGCGTCAGAAAAGGGCATATCTGGAGCTGAGCCGCCAACTTACCAGGGCCAGACAATTGCAGGAGGAAACGACGAAAGAGGTGAGGGAGGCCAGCAATATAAAGGATAGTTACATTACCGGTTTGATGCTGGAATGTATCTGCCGTATCGAAAGGCTGGACAACTATCGTCAGGACCTTAACCGCAAGGCATTGTCCGGGGATTTGCTCTCTCTGCAGAAGGAACTCAAATCGAAGGCGATGGTGGATAAGGAGTGGGAATCATTCTACAATGTTTTCGACACAACTTTTCTCTCCTTGTTCCCCGATTTCATACGTGACTTCAACAAACTGATGAAGGATGGCGGAAAAATCACCAACTGCCCTCCTGGAACTCTTACCCAGGAGTTGCGCACTTTCGCCCTTATCCGCCTTGGGATAAACTCCAGTGACAAGATTGCAACACTGCTGCGCTATTCCCGTTCCACAATCTACAATTATCGTTCAAAGGCCCGAATCAATTCCCTCAACCCAGCCAAATTTGAGGAAGAATTGATGAAAATACAGTCCATATAGCGTAAGGTATATCTTTTTGATTTACTTTTCTGAGACGGTGTTTGGAGGATAATTTGATGAAAATCAGTATATTGTCTTTTTATCTATTGTCCAAATCGCGTCCACCATATTGCACGCGAATAGCATAAATTATACATTCGCTTATTAAGGTTCCTTCCGCAGGAGGCCTGAAGTGAAATTTTGTGCAAATTTATGCGAAGTGATATGAAAAATGCAATCGATTTGAAGAAAGTAATCAATTTGTCTTGTATTCTACTCTTGATTTTCCGGACAATGTCAGTTGAGGCCAAAAGCCCGGCCGAGAATTACAAGAAGGATGCGCAGGCCGCAATGCGGGTAATCGAACGTACCTTGGGGAGCAAACCCGGCAATGTGCTTCTCGTGGTTACGGGTCCTGTAGCCGAGGGCGAGTATTTCAGCACGGAGGCAAAGAACGGCAAACTTATGGTCAAGGGCAGTTCTACCGTTGCCGTGTGCCGCGGCTTTTACGATTATGTCACTTCCAATGGAATGGGACTCAGCACTTGGACAGTCAACAACATTAGGCTTCCGGAGAAGTTTACGGATAGCGCGCTGAAAATCGTCACGACGCCTTTTGAGCACAGGCAGTATATGAATGTCTGCACTTACGGTTACACTATGCCGTATTGGGGTTGGGAAGAATGGGAGAAGGAACTTGACCGCATGGCTCTGCACGGGATAGATATGCCGCTTGCTCCCATAGGCAGTGAAGCGATTTATGCAAGAGTATGGCGCAAGCTCGGACTCACCGAAGAGGAAATCGGTGCCTTTGTGACTGGTCCCGCTCATCTTCCCTGGTTCAGAATGGGCAATATGTCAGGTCTTGACGGCCCGCTCAGCCAAGACTGGTATGATAGGACTATTGTGCTGGCGCACAAGATTATAGACCGTATGAACGAATTGGGTATGAGCCCTATTTTCAATGCTTTCGCAGGCTTTGTTCCCAAGGGTCTCAAAAGAGTTTTCCCCGAGGCCGAGCTCATTCACACAGGCTGGGATGACGGCCCCGACTATGTGTCAAACTTCATTTTCCCCGAGACGGAACTTTATCAGAGGATAGCGAAGGAATACATCGTCGAATGGGAGAAGGAGTTCGGCAAGGGTACTTATTATCTTGCAGACAGCTTCAACGAAATGAAAGTGCCCTTTGCGGAGAAAGGAACTCAGGAGAGGTTCGACCAGATTGCCTCCTACGGCAAGGCGCTCTACAATTCAATCGTTTCGGCCAATCCTGAGGCGGTGTGGGTGCTCCAGGGCTGGATGTTTGGCTACCAGAGGCATATTTGGGACCCCGAGAGCATCAGGGCCCTTTTCTCTCAGGTGCCTGACGAAAAGATGATTCTGCTGGATTTGAGTGTGGATTTCAATTACGGTATCTGGGAAAATGAGTACACGTGGAATTATGCCAAGGGCATTTATGGCAAGAAGTGGATATATAGCACCGTGCCCAATTTCGGCGGCAGGACCTGCCCGGCGGGTGACTTGGAATTTTATTTGAATGGCCATCTCAAGGCTTTGACCTCGCCCAACAAGGGCAAGTTGATGGGCCTTGGCACTGCTCCTGAGGGGGTCGAGAACAATGAGGTCGTTTATGAAATCATTGCAGATGCTGCCTGGAGCACCTCCCACAAGGATATACGCAAGTGGCTCGAGAACTATAGCATCAATCGCTACGGCTCCTGCCCTGATGAGCTCAAGTCCTTCTGGGAAGGTATGCTTGCCACGGATTACGGAATGTGCTCCAGCAGGGCGCAGTACAGGGTGCAGAAAATGCCTTTCTTCGGACTTGGAGGCAGATATATCATCACCCAGGAGCATTTCAAGGCCATAGAAGCCTTCATTGCCGCATCTGAAAGTTTGGGCGGGAATAATGATTATCTGACGGATTTGGCTCTTTGGGCCGGAATTTATGCCTTCGGCAAGGCTGATGTGCTTGCGGACCAAATCAACGATGCTTTCCTATGCGGCAATTTGCAGCAGGCGGAGGAATTGCAGGAGCAGTTCCGCCATTTGATGCTCTGCGCGGACAGACTTTTGGACCGCAATCCTGTGACAAGGCTGGAAAGGTGGGTTAACTTTGCCCGCAAATGGGGCGCTGATGAAGGCTCGGCCGATGCCTATGAGACAAATGCCAAGAGGCTGGTGACCACTTGGGGCAGGGGACGCATGGCCGATGGATTGGACGATTACGCCTGCAGAATGTGGTCCGGACTTATCCGTGATTACTACCTTCCCCGATGGGAACACTTTTTCGAATCCCTCAAGAGCGGCGAGAAATTCGATTTCGACGGCTGGGAATACAAATATGCGGAGGAGACTCGCGGAGTGTCGGAGTTTGAGCCCTGCAAGGACCTCGTTGCCGAGGCAAAGGCGCTGGTGGAATATGCTTCAGGCATACTCCCTGTTCCTGACAGGCTGCCCGGTTGGACATCTTTCGATATGAAGGATGGCAGCACCCGCATCATCAGGATGATAGCTCCGGAAGATTATCAGGGAATCAAGGCCCTGCGCTTCAGTTGGCAGAGGGGAGAAGACGATGTGAAACTCAAGCTCGTGCAGATAAACGGCGCGGGATGGGTAAGATTCAAGAAGGACAACTTAGGTATAATTATAGGCAAGGACAATCCTGTAGTTGAAATTCCCATTGACATTGTGCGGAAGGATACCTACCAGTTCATATACCTTCATATAGTGCTTGAGGAAACGGCCCAGAATGGTGACTCTCAAGTCAGAATAGAGTATGTAAAATGAGGCCTGGAATGAGATATTTCAAAGAAATTCAGTGTCGTCTATTGACGCTCTCTGCTGTCTTGGCGGCATCGCTCCTGCTCTCCTCCTGCAATAAGGTGGAGTCCCTTACTTCAGTCGGAATCGCTTCCATATCCGCAAGCGAGTTCAGTTGTGAGGGTGGTTTGGCTACAATCGAGGCCCTTGCCGGGGGGAGTCCTGTTTCCGCTGTCACTTCAGACGCCGACTGGATAGAATTGAGTTGCGTGCGGGAGAATGTTCTGCTGCGCATCCTTCCGAATACACAGCCCGAGAGCCGCAGGGGACAGGTGGTAATTTCTGCCGGGACTTTGAAGCCGGCAACCGTGGAAATCACTCAGGAAGCTTACCGTCTCTTGAGCGTTTCATCTTCCAATTTAGACTTTTCTGCTGATGTCAAACAGATAGAGATTGAAATACGGAGTTCCTGCCCTTGGACGGCCGTATTTACCGAAAATCCCGGCAACTGTTTCTCATGGACGGCGACGGACAGGGGAATATGCGTATCTTCTTCGCTTGATCCCGGCAGGAAAGCCATCGTTGGCAGACTGAAAATCATACCCGAGGACAGCAGCCTTCCCGCGCAGACTCTCGGTCTGTATCTTAGAGAAAAGACCGTATATGACTTCCTCGTAGGCAGTTGGACTGTCGTCGCCAACGATGAAAGCGACAGGAGCAACTTTGTTTTCAGCAAGAAAAAGGACCAGTACAGCTTCAATGTCAGCATAGAAAATTCCAAGACTGCGGGTCTCTGTTTCGAGGCTTTGATGTCGGAGGGTAAGCTCAGGATATACTCCGGGCAGGAGTGTGGCTACAATGAAAATGAAGGAAAATATCTTTCGCTGCACTACAATGGCCCCAAGAATGGAAACGGCTGGTATATTCTCAAGTCTGCAAATATGGTGGCTTGGGATGCCGTTCCTGTGTTCGATGAAGAGGCCGGAACCATCACTCTTGCCTTTAAGGACAGCGGGATTCACGCCGAATATAGGGCCGAACTGCTCGCGCTCTGGCTTTGTCCGGATAGTTATTTCAACTTCAGCGGAAGCGGGGCCTCGATGGTTGTCAGCTACAGGAATCTGGTGCTTTCCAAAGAAATGAACGAATGACAGTGAAATTGCTATGAAACGAACTATCATATCTCTATTGCTCGCCGTCCTGAGCCTGAATGTCTTTGCCCAGACCCTTACAGTCAAGGGCCAGGTGAAGGATGCTGCCGGACTGCCCATGCCCGGGGTGGTGCTTACGGTGAAAGGCGGCAACAATGCTGTAGTCAGCGATTTGGACGGCAACTATGTGCTGGAGAAGGTGAATCCAAAAGCCATAATTGTGGCGTCCTGCCTCGGTTTTAACGATGTGGAGAAGCCGGCGGCGGAAAAGCTGGACTTTACGCTCGAGGAAAGTCAGGAGGTGCTTATGGAGGCCGTTGTTACGGGTATGACTACCACCGACAAACGAATGTTTACGGGCGCAACCGACAAACTGTCGGCTATGGACGTGAATATCAGCGGTGTGGGAGAAATCAGCCGCTCCCTCGAAGGCAAGTCCGCCGGCGTGGTGGTGCAGAACGTTTCCGGCACCTTCGGCTCGGCTCCGAGGATACGTGTCAGGGGAGCCACTTCCATCTACGGCGATTCGAAACCCTTGTGGGTTGTGGATGGAGTGGTTATGGAAGATGTGGTGGACGTGGATGCCAACTCCCTTTCCTCCGGAGATGCAACCACCCTCATCAGCTCTGCCATTGCAGGCCTGAACTCCGACGACATCGAGTCCTTCCAGATACTAAAGGACGGTTCCGCAACTTCCATCTACGGTGCCAGAGCTATGGCCGGCGTGATTGTGGTCACGACCAAGAAGGGTACTCCCGGAATGACCCAGGTCAGCTACAACGGCGAATACAGTCTCCGTTTCGTGCCTTCTTATTCGGAGTTCAACATAATGAATTCGCAGGAGCAGATGGCTGTGTATGAGGAGATGTACCAGAAGGGCTGGCTCAACTTTGCCAAGAGCGTATATTCCTCAAGCGGAGGAGTTTACAGCAAAATGGCCCAATTGATGAACACTTACGATCCTCTCACCGGAGGTTATGTTGTGGAAAATACTGAGGAGGGCAGAAGGGCATACCTTCGTCAGGCCGAGATGCGCAATACCGACTGGTTTGCAGAACTTTTCCGTCCTAGCGTCCAGCACAGCCATTCTTTGAGCGTTTCTGCCGGCAGCGACAAGGGCAGCTACTACGCTTCTCTCGGTGCCCTCGTGGATCCCGGATGGACCATCCAGAGCAAGGTGAACCGTTATACTGCCCTGTTCAATACCACCCAGAAACTCTTTCAGGACTATTTGTCCCTGAATATTATAGCCAATGCTTCCTACCGTCAGCAGAGAGCCCCCGGTTCCCTTTCTTCCGAGGTCAATGCCGTGGAAGGCAGCGTGAAGAGGGACTTTGACATCAACCCTTATTCCTACGCATTGAGGACCTCCCGTACCCTCGATCCCAATGAGTTCTATACCCGCAACTATGCTCCCTTTAACATAAAGCACGAGCTTGCGAACAATTATATGGACATCTGTGTGGTCGATACCAAGTTTCAGGCCGAGCTCAAGGCCAAACCATGCAAGGGCCTCGAACTGTCCGCTCTCGGTTCCATAAGGTATCAATTTTCTGATACAGAGCACCATATCAAGGATTTGTCCAATCAGGCAGAAGCCTACAGGGCCGCCTATACCCGTATGATTAGGGACGGAAACCCTCTGTTGTACAGGGACCCTGACAATCCCACCGGAGACAAATACACCGTGCTCCCGGAAGGCGGTATCCTGAAGAAGAACAGCTATTCCGCTCTCAGCGCCGATTTCCGCGCTACGGCTACCTATAATGGCATTTTCAAGGAAAACCACAT
>JAEDMF010000174.1 GCA_016303175.1 Bacteroidales bacterium | reverse complement strand
ATATCAGTTGCCTGAGCCCATGGAGTCACAGTCTGGGGCACGAGATACCAACGGCCTGTGCCGGCATTGGTCATAACTTCCTGCGCAGTAGAATTAAGAATCTTGGCTGTGAATGAGGAAGAATAATCGGTAGAAGTAGCGCTGTTTTTCTTAGACTCAGTCGCCACCATAGCATTTGAGCTGAAGGTGTAGGTACCCTCGCCTGCAAGGTTGGCTATCTTGACCTCATCCACTTTCACTGTGTAATTCGAGTTGGTGCAGAGAGCATTTACCACAACCTGGGTAAGGCAGTGATTGAAGGTCAAAGGCAGAGAGCTCTCCGTGCTTGAAGCGTCAGACTCTGTCTTATTAGGAGCATACGCGGCTACGATATCCTCCTGCTCAGCAAGAGTGGTGGAAGGAGAGAAGGTGAAAGTCTGGCTGTCTTTGGTAATAGTGGCAGAGAAAGTACCGTTCGCGGGCTGGTTGTAAGCGCAGAAAGTCAGAGGGTAGGCAGGCCAGAAGTAAGCCGGGGTGCTCTGCCATACGGTTGCTTTTGTAAAGTCGACAGCATTGAAGTACATTGCGCCATTACCGAAGGCTGATGCCTTGAAGGTATTGAGGTTGCCAGTGGTCACGTCCACCTGGGCAGCCTTGGTGGGTTTGAATGTGTAGGCAGAGAAGCCGATACCCTTCAGGGAAGCGGAATTTTTGTCTGCAACTACTTCTGTTTTGGTGCAGCTCGCTGCAATGAGAGCGATGCCTGCGAGAAGAATGAGTGTTTTTTTCATAAAGTGATAATTTTTAATAATGAATAATTTTTATGTTATAAAATTGATTTACAATTATTTACATTGATGTCCATTTACATTGGTATGTCCACATATTCATCATCCCATTCGGTAACATCTGTACTGATATCCCCTTCTTCGCTGCCAACAACCTTGGGAAGTTCTATCTCGAGGTCGAGTTTAAGATAGAGCTGAAGAGAAAGATTTATGTCTTTTACTATCTTGTCCGTCACGTCGAATGACAAAGGATAGGACTCTCCGTTTATCAACACGAAATTTATATCCAGATAATAGCGACTGTCAGAATTTCCGTCGCCAATTAGACCGAAGGACTGGAAACTCGCGCTGATTGTGCCATCCGAATCCGAGCCGGGGTCGAACACCCTGTTGTTAAGGATGAAAGCCTGACAAGCCCCATCATCCGAATTTACGCCAAAGCCCATCTTATGGCCCGCGGCAACACCCCTCAAATAAGACAGTGTTGTGCCACGAGCATATTTTAGTCCTTTCACGTGGACCTGCACGACTACCCTCGAAAGGACAGGGACCGGGGTAACGGGCACCACTATGGCCGTATTGACGGAGATGTCGTGGTCGGGTTTGTCATAAAAATAATCAATCTGGTCTGGGGATATGTGCAGGCCGTGCACCACAGAGGCGGCGAGAGTGTCCGGCTCCACAATGCAGTATTCGGAACTATTGGAGTTATTTTCGAGTGTAGAGGGATTATTTCTGAGTGTGGCAAGATAATCAGTCAATTTCTTGCTCCGCACCTCGTCCACCACTCCCCTTGCCTGGAAGGTGTTGATATTATCGGTACCGACAAAGTCTATCTTGCCACCGAATTCCTCCGGAGTGTCATTCATAACGACAAGAGAAAAATCGCCCTCGGGGAGCTTAATGTAACATTTTTCCGAAGCGGACACGGGAGGAAAACGCTTGTAGAGGGTTCCCTCGGGTTCACTGAAGGCAAAGACGCTAACACCATTGGGTTTGACTCCGGAGGGAGCCCAATCTGACTTGATGAGCACCGTCGCTGTATTGGAGGAGGCATAATAAAGGTGATCCCGCCTGCAGGAGGAAAGAGGCAGAATGGATGCCGCTGCAGTCAGCAAGCCTACAATACTCCGCCTGAACCACAGCATATCTGCCTCGATGCCGAGCAAAGCACCGCTCTTGCAGTGCGCCCGAATGGAGCTCAGAATGATATGCAGGGAAAAGCTCATCGGCGCTCCCCTCCCTTTTTGCTACTTATCATCCACACCAGAGACACGGATGCCTTTGTGGGAAGAAGGCCTGAAGTACGTTTTACCTCCCAAGGATAAGGCAGCACCTTGATGTCGCCGAACTTGGTATCCTTAACGCTGATATAGTCACGATGGGTGATTTGGCCATAACCTACGCCTATGCTGTATTCCATCCTTAGACTGGGACTGATGCGGTGGGTAAAACCGCCGCTGACGCCGCCCATAAGGTAGAACTCGCCCTGAACGCCATTGCCGCCCGTCCATCTGCCGAGCTGAAAGTCGAAAAGACCAGCTCCTGCGTGGACTCCGACGAAAAAGCCCGTCAATGGAGAAGCCGACATATCCGGTCTGCGTTTGCTCTTGAACCAGTATCGTCCTTCCAAGGTGCCTCCTAGCAATTGAATGGTCACATCCTTGCTCCTGACACGCCACCAAGGGAACGCAAAATCGGCCGCAATGCTGAAATTACGGCCAATAGGTACCTCTATTCCAAGGTTTAGTAGTGTTGCTGCATCATAAAGCAGGTTTGTCTTGACTGCAAGCAAAGGTTTGCATACTTGTCCGGACACGGCGGCTGTATCGACGGTCTTTGCTGCGCGCGGCGGTTTCCCCTCCGAAACAGTTTCAGCCGAAAGCACTTTTTCAGAAGTAGCAAAAGCACCCTGAGCCTCTGACTGGCCCCCAATCTGAACTACACCCTGGACTTCAGCAGTCGGGGGGGGGTAAAACGGAATAATTCAGAGTGACTGTGGCCTGCCGCAATTGAGGAAAGAAATGCTCGTCCATAACCCACCAGAACTTGCCGCCCCACATATCCATTGCAGCCTTCTTGCGTCCCCCGACTATCACACCGTTCCTGAATGTGTAAACCGGAGTATTGCAGATTATCCTTCTGGCCTCATCTTTACCTTTCAGTGTTGACTCGCCCAAAAGTGCAGACAATGTGGTCCAATCCTCGCCCACCGATTTGATTTTATATGTAAATCCCTCCGGCAACCTGCCCTTGACCAAAGAGCGGGCGGTCCTTGCCCTATCCAAGCTCAGCGCGTCATTCTTGCTAATTTTACCCTCCGGCGAAGCCGACGATCGTATCACGACGAGACTGTCGAAATGCACGCCTTCCTGTCGTCTGAGGCTGTCGATCACTTCAAAGAATTCCTCCATCCTCTCGCCATTGCGGCTCAGAGAAGGATTGTAATCGCTTTGATTCTTATGAAAGTAAAGCTTGAGATTGAGTTCTGAACGGCAAGGAGAAACG
>JAEDMF010000022.1 GCA_016303175.1 Bacteroidales bacterium | reverse complement strand
AACCCGCGAGAAGGACCTGGTGCTGGAAATCGGCAAGTTTCTCAGGGACAAAATACAGGCGGAATATAAAGACGACGTGACGGTATGGATGACCAGAGAGACCGATGTCTTCGTGCCGCTTCAGGACAGGGCGGATTTTGCCAACAAGCATCACGCAGACCTTTTCATCTCCATCCACATCAATGCCAACAACCGCACAGCCCCGTCCGGCCATTCCGTGCACATACTCGGCCCCTCGTCCAATCCCAACCGGGACCTTGTTGCCGGCCAACTGGATGTCTGCAAGATGGAGAACTCCGTTATTCTGCTGGAGGACGACTATACTACAAAATACCAGGGTTTTGACCCTAACGACGATGCGTCCACCATTTTTATGACTCTGATGCAGAGCGCATTCTACGAACAAAGTATATATTTTGCCGCCCTCGTCGAAAATCAGCTTGAAAAGGGCCCGATACGAGTGCGCAGGGGAGTGGAACAGAATCCCTTTTATGTTTTGTGGAAGACGGCCATGCCCGCTGTACTGTTGGAACTGGGCTTCATTACCAACGACGAAGATTTGTCACGTCTGCGCAAGCGGGAAAATCTGGAAATGCTGGCCCAGAGGGTGTTCGATGCCTTTGTCGAGTACAAGAAAAGTTATGACGAAAGCATTTTGCTGATGGTAAACGGTTGATACGGAAATATCTATGAAACTCAGTAAGGAATTCAAACTCGGTCTTTTCATCATTATAATAATAGGACTGACCTTCGTAGTGCTTAACGTGCTCCGGGGGACTGACATATTGGGTAGGGAGAAGACTGTCATAGGGCATTTCGACAATGTAGAGAGCCTCGAAGGTTCAGCGCCGGTATATATAAAAGGATATAAGGCCGGTCAGGTAAAATCTATTGAATATTCGCCGGAGAAGGATGATTTTGTTGTGACTTGCAGCATCAGCAAGCAATTTGCCATACCCCAGGACAGCCGTATGGTGATTTTCTCGACAAGCATAATGGGCACCAAGGGTATAAAGATAGAAATCGGAAGCAGAGCGGAATTGCTTGCGGACGGAGGTGAACTCAGTACGGGGTCCGAGGCCGATCTTGTGTCCTCGCTCTCGCAGACCGCCGGTCCTCTGCTTGCCAAGCTGGGCTCTCTGGCGGATTCTCTGAAATATACGGTGTCCGGCGTGAATGCCGTGCTCTCGGAAGAAAACAGGCGGCAGATAAGCCATTCTTTGAAGCGCTTGCGCAGCACCATCGACAATGTCGACAAGCTGATGAGCGGCATAGGGGGCAAGTCGGAAGATATCGAAAACATCATATCGGATCTCAAGGGCTTGTCGTCGAAACTTGAACCCATAGCCGATTCCGTCTCGGCGGCGGTGAACAACGTCAATGTCGTTAGCGGCAAACTTGCGGAAGCGGACTTGAAAGAAGTTGTGGAAAAAGCCGGCAGCATGATGGAAAGTGTCGATAATACGGTGCGCTCGATTTCCGCTCCTCTGGACTCGGTTCTCAACAATGTCGACTCCCTTGTCAGGGCAATTCAGGCTAATCCGAAGAAATACATTAAGATAAGCATTTTTTAATACTTTTTCTCCCGGAAATTTGCTTTGTTAATCATTTAATTATAAATCAATCACTTACAAAATCGAGGCTGTGTAAGTGGTTGATTTATAGTATTTTATAAATTGTTAATTTTTGTGTGCACACCATATTTACTAATGTTTTTTTAATAAAACAATAGCAGATTGACGTTTTTTTTAACAAAGTTTTCAAGACCTTTGCAACAATGAATTTCGGTACACATACAGAGGTCTGGAAAGAGTGCTTAAGAATCATCGCCAACAACGTTGATTCCCAGCAATTCGACACTTGGTTTGCTCCTATCAAACCGTTGTCGCTGGAAGGTATGTCCCTCACCATCGAGGTGCCTTCCCAGTTCTTCTGCGAGTATATCGAAGCCAATTATGTGAACCTGCTTCACAAGACTCTTGTAAGAGTGCTCGGTCCGGATGCAAAGCTGTTCTATCAGGCCAAGGTCGTTTCTTCCCAACCGCAGATGAGAACTCCTTTTGCAAATACTCTGCCACCGACCAACAATTCCGTGAATGTGCCCACCATATCCGGGGCGGACGGTCCCAGCGCCTTCGTCATACCGGGTGTGCAGGCTCCTTTGAGGATAAATCCCAATCTCAACCCCGTATTCAGTTTTGCAAACCTCGTCGAGGGTTCCTGCAACAAACTCGGAGTCGCTGCCGGCAAGGATATTGCCAATACTCCCGGACGCACCTACAATCCTATGTTCCTTTTCGGAGGACCGGGGCTTGGGAAAACCCATATCGCGCAGGCCATAGGTCTTGAAATCAAGAACAAGTTCCCCAATCTGATTGTACTTTACGTGCCGGCTAGCCGATTCAAGGCCCAGTTCCAGAAGGCAATGAGCGCAAAGAACCAGTTTGCGGACTTTCTCGCATTCTACCAGAAGATAGATGTGCTCATTATGGATGACATCCAGGATATATCGTCTCCCGGTACCCAGAATGCCTTTTTCCAGATATTCAATTACCTGCACCTGAACAACAAGCAGCTCATCTTCACCTCCGACCGCCGCCAGGTGGACCTGCAGAACTTCGAGCAGCGTCTGCTCAACCGTCTGAAATGGGGTCTCTCCGTGGAGTTGCTTCCGCCCGACTATACCACAAGGCTGAATATGCTCAAACTTCGCAGCCTGCGTGAGGGCGTCAACATTTCTGATGATATATTGGAATTCCTGGCTTCGCGAATCAAATCGAACTTCCGTGAACTTGAAGGGGCGCTGATTTCCCTTATTGCCCAGACCACCTTCCTCAAGGAAGATGCCTCCATAGATATGGCAAAGCGCATCACCGAGAACATTGTCGATGAGACTGCGGTGGAACTGAGCATAGACAAGGTGCAGGAAGCTGTATGCGCGTACTTCAATATCACGCGTGACCAGATGCTTTCCCCTTCGCGCAAGCGCCAGATTGTACAGGCACGCCAGATTTCGATGTATCTGTCCCGCAACCTTACCAACTCGTCCCTTTCCGTGATAGGGGAGCAAAGTGGAGGAAAGGACCACGCGACTGTGCTTCACGCCTGCAATACCGTCACAGACCTTATGGCTACGGACAGGTTGTTCAAACAATACGTGCTCGATATCCAGAAAAATCTTACGGTAGCCTGAGCCCGGCAAGGTTTTAGTATAAATCCTGCAAAACTGAATTGCTTACGAAGTTATGCCTTTGATAGCACCATCATTTCTTGCTGCGGATTTTACAAATCTGCAAAAGGATGTATTGTTGATGAACACTTGCGCTGACCTCTTCCATATGGATATTATGGATGGTGTGTTCGTTCCTAACATCAGCTACGGCTTCCCTGTACTCAACGCGATTGCATCCCTTGCCGAGCGGCCTTTGGATGTTCATTTGATGATAAGCGAGCCTGCCAGGTACATAGAACGCTTTGCCGCCGTCAAAGGGGTGGAGATGATTTCCTTCCATCCCGATGCCGCGAAGGATGTGCTATCTACACTGGAACTCATTCGCAAGTGTGGTGTGAAGGCAGGCCTGGCAATAAACCCCGATATTCCCCTAGAAAGCATATATCCTTATCTGGACAAATGTGATTTTGTCGTTCTTATGAGCGTATTCGCCGGTTTCGGGGGACAGAAATTCATTCCTGCGGTGTTTGACCGCATAAGTACGCTCAAAGAGGAAATTTCACGACGCGGCCTGAATGTGCTGATTGAGGTGGACGGGGGAGTTTCGTCTGCCAATTCGGCAGAACTGACACGAAGTGGGGCAGATATTCTTGTGGCAGGCACCTCCGTTTTCAAGTCGGATGACCCTGCCGCGGCCGTTGCTTTACTTAGGAATATGAAAAACTAACAAGTGATTCCTCGTACTCTTTTTCGAGAGTTTCCCTTGCGCTGAAAATCATCTCTATACGCCTGTCGAAATCCTCCAGAAAAAAGCATAGGCATTCCTTCAGGGGATATTTCAGTCCGGTCAACATAGTCGCTGAAACTGCGTTGGGCAGATCCTCCGGAAAGGCCCTCTGGTTCATATTTATGCCTATGCCGAGTATGCTCCAATCCAGCTCGTCTCCGCTAGCTCCATTCTCTATTAGCATCCCACATATCTTATTGGATTTCACATAGATATCGTTGGGTTTCTTTATCTTTGCTTCAATGCCGAGATGCTCCAGAAAATCCTTCACTGCGAGCGATGTGGCCTTTGTCAGAAGTTGTTCGTCCTTATGTAGCAGCGGCCTTTCCTCGCCGAACTTCAAAAGAATGGAGAAGGTCAGATTCTCGCCGTCAGCCGAAGTCCAGCTGTGGTCACCCTGACCTCGCCCCGCCGTCTGAAAATGCGCAGCGAGCACTGTCTTGTCCGGCAGACTTCCGGCCATCCTTGCAATCAAATTTTGCGTCGAATCTACAATTTCATTCCAGAGTATGTTGTAGCCCAAATATTCTTGCATTATTTTTGTATATTTGTGCGGCAAAGTTAGCAATAATGATAAAAAAAGAGATTAAAATTATTACGGACGCAATGTTGGATAAGAAGGGAGAGAGAGTCCTTTCGATAGATTTGCGTAAAATCGGTACAGCCATATCTGATTATTTTGTTGTTTGTTCGGCTCCCAGCACCACCCAGGTGTGCGCCATTGCAGACTATGTGGAAGAAAAGATGTGGGAGCTCGCCAAGATCGACCCGGTAAGAAAGCAGGGCAAGGAGAACGGCATTTGGGTTATACTCGATTATGGAGAAATTGTAGTGCACGTTTTCCAGAGTCAGTATCGTGATTTCTACCGCCTGGAGGATTTGTGGGCCGATGCCAAACGTACAAACTTTACAGACTGAAATTTATGGCAAAGAAAAATTCCGGCCCCGGCAAGAAGGGCACCAAAATCATACGCTTCAATTTATCCTGGCTGTATCTTCTGCTTCTGGGAGGACTTATATGGATGTTCTTCAACAACGGCAGCGTCCCCGCCCAGAAAGTGGAACTGGAAGATGTGGAGACGGCCATACTCGCAGGCGATGTCCAGAAAATCGAGTTCATAAGGAATGACAAGCAGGGTCTTGTCACCCTCAAACCGGATAGGCTCGGCAAGTATGCTTCGTATTTCGGAACGGATTCCACCAATTTGGAGAAGTTGCCCAGAAAGTCTCCACATTTCACCTTTCTTGTAAGTGACTCCTTCAACCCCGAGCAGACCTTCATGGCCCTGAACGACCAGTTGGCCCCTGAGGATAAATTCAAGCTAGTAATCAGCAACAATGATCATATCTGGGGCAATGTGCTGGAATGGATAGGCTTCCCCTTGATTCTCATACTTATGTGGATATTCTTCTTCCGTATGATGGGCAAGGGAATGGGTGGTCCGGGTGGTCCCGGCGGAGGTGGTCCGGGAGGCATTTTCTCCGTGGGCAAGACCACCGGCAAGCTGGCCGACAAGAAAGATCAGAAGGTTACATTCAAGGATGTAGCCGGTCTGTACGGGGCCAAGGACGAGGTTATGGAAGTTGTGGATTTTCTCAAGAATCCCAAGAAATACACTTCTCTCGGAGGCAAGATACCCAAAGGCGTGCTGCTGGTAGGCCCTCCGGGCACGGGCAAGACTATGTTGGCTAAAGCCGTGGCAGGGGAGGCTAACGTGCCCTTCTTCAGCATCAGCGGTTCTGACTTCGTGGAGATGTTTGTAGGAGTAGGCGCTTCGAGGGTAAGGGATTTGTTCCGTCAGGCCAAGGAGAAAGCTCCCTGCATCGTCTTCATCGATGAGATTGACGCAGTGGGCCGGGCCCGTGGCAAGAATGTGGGTTTCTCCTCCAACGATGAGAGGGAAAACACTCTGAATCAGCTTCTTACCGAGATGGATGGCTTCGGAAGCAATTCAGGTGTCATAGTAATGGCGGCAACCAACCGCGCCGATATCCTCGACAAGGCGCTTATGAGGGCAGGCCGCTTCGACAGGCAAATTCACGTGGATCTGCCGGACCTCAATGAGAGGAAGGAGATTTTCGAGGTACACCTCAAAAATATCAAATGCGGGCAGGATTTCGATATGGACTTCCTCGCCAAGCATACACCGGGCTTCAGCGGAGCAGACATTGCAAATGTATGCAACGAGGCCGCCCTCACTGCCGCCCGCGCGGACAAGAAGACCGTCCAGAAGCAGGACTTCCTGGATGCAGTGGACCGTATCATCGGTGGCCTTGAGAAGAAGAACAAAATTATCACTGAGGAGGAGAAACGTTCCATTGCCCACCACGAGGCCGGCCATGCCACAGTCAGCTGGCTGCTGCCTCACGCCCATCCTCTTTTCAAGGTTACCATCGTTCCTCGTGGCTCCGCCCTTGGCGCCGCCTGGTATTTGCCTGAGGAGCACGTGCTTATGACCAAAGAGCAGATGTATGATGAGATGTGCAGCCTCATTGCAGGCCGCGTAGGAGAGGAAATGGCCACTGGAACTCTTTCTTCCGGAGCTTTGAACGACCTTGAGCGTCTCACCAAGATGGCTTACGGAATGGTGACTTATTACGGAATGTCCTCCAAGGTGGGCAATTTGAGTTTCTACGATTCCACCGGTTCCCGCGGATACGATTTGACCAAACCCTACTCGGAGAAAACCGCCGAGCTTATGGACCAGGAGGCAAGACGCATAGTTGACGAGGTTTACAATACTTCAAAACAGCTTCTCGAGGAGCACAAGGAAGGATTTTTGACTCTGGCTGCAAGACTTCAGGAAAAAGAAGTTATATTTGCGGATGATATGGAAGAGATTTTCGGTCCGAAGGTTGGAGAGCCGGTTTCTCATTCATAAGTGTTTGAAGACCTATGAAACCTCTATTCGTAAGAACTATCTCGGGAGTGATTTATGCAGCCGTTTTAATCGGCTGCATTCTTTGGTGCAAATACTCCTTCCTGGCGCTGATGCTTTTCTTTGCGGCCACGCTGACTTATGAATTCCTGCGCCTGACAATGGGCAGGGAGTATTTCTTCAGCCAGATTCTTACAATGGTCACGTCGGCTACTTTCGTAGCCCTGATTTGGGCAGTAAGGACTTTTCCCTCCTTGCCGGCGGAATTTGCCTTTTTGATACTTTTCCCCATACTTGTAATTATGGTGAATTCCCTTTATGTAAGGGATAAGACCGATTTTGGCAAATTTGCGAACATATATGCATCTTTCGTGTATATCGCATTGCCAGTCAGTATGTTTAACTATCTTGTTATAGATGGTGACGGCAATTACAATGGTCTCATTCTGGTGCTGTTTATGGTGCTTGTGTGGATGTCCGACGTGGGAGCCTACATTTTTGGGATGAGCTTCGGCCAGAAATATGGCAAGAAACTTTTTGAGAGCATCTCTCCGAAGAAATCCTGGATAGGTTTCTGGGGCGGTATGTTCGTGGCAATACTTGTCAGTCTCATTTTCTGCTTTACGGGTGTTTGGAAAATTGCCGGAGCGGAATATATCAGCTGGTATCATTCCATTATACTGGCCGTGCTGATGAACATTGCCGGAGTATATGGAGACTTGTTCGAGTCCCAGTGGAAGAGACATTACGCCGTCAAGGATTCGGGCAAGCTTATCCCGGGCCACGGCGGTCTGCTGGACAGGCTCGATTCCACTTTGTTTGCAGTGCCGGTGGGAATGCTCTACATCAATCTCCTGGTTTACATTATTTCATAATAGAATTGATAGATGATTACTATACAGAAAGATAGCGTCGGAACTGTGCTGACAGTGGTGGGCTTCTGCGCCATAATTATGGCAATGACATTATATCTGACAAGGAACCTGTGGATTATCATTCCCATTTTTGCCGTACTTCTATTCTGTACTTGGTTCATAGTCTTCTTTTTCCGTGTACCAGTGCGGGAAAGGCCTGAGGGTGAAGGACTTGTGACCTCCATTGCAGACGGTAAGGTGGTGATAATAGAGAAGGTGTTCGAGAAGGAATATCTTAAGAAGGAGTGCATTATGGTGTCCGTCTATATGAATTTCTTTGACGTTCACACCAACTTCTGGCCTTTTGACGGCAAAACCACATACTCCAAATACCATCCCGGACGCTATCATTTGGCTTTCCTTCCCAAGTCGTCTGACCTGAATGAGCACCACTCCGTGGCTGTGCTGTACACGGATGCAAACGGGGTTCCTCACCCTTCCGGAGAGATTCTCTTCAAGCAGATTGCCGGCACTTTCGCCCGTCGTATCGTGAATTATGCTCACGTAGGCGACTCCTTCGAGGGCGGCGACCAGTGCGGAGTTATAAAATTCGGCAGCCGTCTGGATATATTTCTTCCTCTGGATGCCGAAATTTGTGTGGAGAAGGGTCAGAAAGTGCAGTCTATATCGACGGTAATCGCTAAATTGAAGAACTGCTGATAAGTTCCAGCAATTTGCCTACTGCTTCATCTTCGGGTATATGTCTATAAACGGGCGTGGAGCCTTTGTATATTGACACCAGCCCCCGTCCTTCGCCTATGTATCCGAAATCGGCGTCCGCCATTTCGCCCGGGCCATTTACAATGCAACCCATCACGGCAATGCAGATGTTGCCGCAGGATGCAGTGGCTTCCTTCACTTGATTGAAGGCTTTTTCCAAATTGAACATAGTCCTTCCGCAGCCGGGGCAGGCCACATATTCCGGTCTGTAGAACTTACGGCGGCAGGCCTGCAGCAATTCATTTCTCAGATATTCATCCTTGTCCGCTCCGAAAGCACCTTGCAGTTCCACGTCGTCTATGCGGCGGTCCAAAAGGTCGGCTCCGTAGTGGCAGGCGGTGTCAAGCAGATACTTGTTCCACGAGTCCAACTTGGCTGTGGCGGCCTCGTCCCTGCCGTCTTGCCTCTTCCGATATTTGGATGCAATGTAATGGCCTACAGGCAGTTCCTCTGCAGGGTCCTCTGTCAACGAAACCCTAATAGTGTCTCCAAGTCCCTCGGCAAGCAGGGTAGATATTCCCACCGCCGATTTGAGACGGGCCGCATCGGCGTTGCCAGCCTCGGTGACACCCAGATGCAGAGGAAAGTAATAGCCGCTCTCTTGCATCATCTTTGCCAACTCCCTGTATGCCTGCACCATAACGAGAACATTGGAGGCTTTGAGCGATACTACCACATTGAAAAAATCGTGCTCTATGCACATCCGCAGCCATTCCATTGCGGCTTCGGCCATTCCGCGGGGAGTATTACCATAAAGGGAGGTGATACGCTCGCCGAGAGAGCCGTGGTTGATCCCAATACGTATGGCAGTGCCGTGCTGCCTGCATATTTCCAGCAATGCAACGAAATCCTCGCAGGCCTTCTCGTGATTCTTATTGAAATTGCCGGGGTTTACACGGACTTTTTCTACTGTTTTGGCCGCCGCAAGGGCCACGTCGCTGCGGAAGTGTATGTCCGCAACCAGAGGAACTTCCACACCGGCTTCGCGGAGGCGCTTTCTTATAGTCCCAATTGCAGCCACTTCGTTCATTCCCTGCACTGTAAGCCGTATAATGTCGGCACCAGCTTCCGCGAGCCTCATACATTGCCTGAAGGAGGCTTCCACATCACCGGTGTGAGTGTTGCACATAGTCTGGACTGCTATGGGATGTCCTCTGCCTATGAGCACCTGACCCACCTTAGCTTCAATCACTTTGATTCCTGCTTTCATTTCCGCATGTTCACTTACTCAAGTTTCGCATTTGCGAAACTTCAATCACTTATTTTCCTCTGATGCCTTGTCCTTCATTTCCGGCAGGGGCATGCCTGCGTTCGGCACGGACAGAGAGTCGGCAACTTGTGTTGTATCCTTCTGCTGTGTAAGTTCCCTTGCCGCCCTCACCATTTCCATAACCTCCTCTTTGGCCATCTTTCTGAGTTGGGACTTCGTCGAGCCGTGGGTTCTGTTCAACTGGAAATTCAGACTGATGGAAACGTTTATGCTGCTGGGATAAGTCCAATAATAGTAGTATTTGCTCTCCTGATAAAGGCGGTCCCTGTCAGGCTGATGCAAGTTCATCCAGGAAAGTTTGTACCACACCATCAGATGGACCTCAACCGGGTCCAACATCAGGCCGAAACCTGCACCCGCCTTGAGTCCGTAGTCGAAGCGATTCTCAACAGGATGGAATTTGTTCTTATATTCTCCGTATTGTTCTGAGTATGAGTCGCTTGTGTAGTTGCTGCGCTGAATTCCAAGTCTGTATCCGCCGAAGATTCCTATATTGGCCATCACCTTCATTTTCCAGAAATCGAAGTGGAGATGGGCCATAGCCGGCACTTCTATCAGTTTGAGGTCGTAGCGGCTGGCCCCGAGAATATGGTCAGTATAACCGCTCTTCTGGGTTGCGAACTGGAAACTTTCCTGATTGTAGAAGACGCCCAGCTGAATGCCGAAGTAGGGCATATAACCGAAGAGTTTGCCGTAACGGGTATAGGTGATGCCTACGCTCACGGGGTCAATGGTCATTTTGGTGTTTCTCGTGGGCTGCATATTGGGTATGGAAAGTCCCACACCGTATTGTATGCCTAGCAGACTGTAGTCATTCAATACCTTGAATTTGGCTACGTAGGCGCTGTCAATCTGGAGTTCTCCCTCAGCGCGTGCGGTAATGGAGCCAAGACAGCAGAGCAGCAGTAATATGAGAGGAAACTTGCGCATACTATTTGAACAGATTCCCTACGTTGATATCCTGGCTCAATTCTGTTGCCGGAGGCAGATTCAGGAAGATATTGTCACCCTTGAGTTTGAAGAACCTCACTTTTTCGGGTTGGCGATGCTCAAGCAAATCACCAGTATCCACCCTGTTGTTGCGGTTTTTGTCTTCCGTAAAACGTATGCAATACTTGCCTTCCTTGAGATAGGGGAAGGGAAGGACGCTGTCGGATGAAATGGTGTAACTGCGTATCACCTTATCCCTCTTTTCGTTCATTAAGTCAATGATGTAGCGTGTGTCACCGACATTGCTGAGGTTGAGGGTCAGGCCGCTGAGTTTGTCATCGTCCGGCAGTTTGATGTCAACCACAAGGGAGTCGTTCCAAAATCCGTCCACATTGCGGAAACGCCTTTCAGGAATGGTGAAGCGATATTGGAAGCCCTTCTGAATCTTGGTTTTGCTCATCAGGTGATAAACCCTGACATCCGCCGTATCCCGGCTCCAGGTATAACTGCCTTTACTGACTTTCTGACGGGCATTGGTCACTTCGTAGCGTATGCTGTCGAAGGCCTCCTTCACGAGAGGGGAGTCAAAGGCTATGCTTATGCCCTTGAGCTCGAAGTTCTCAGGTTCGGCCGTTACTTTGTACACGGCAATGGTGTCTTCGTGCTTGATGTCTTTGCGTGAACTTTTCATTGCCTTTGCGCGCAGTTCCTTGGGCTTGCCGAGTTTGAACTTTTCCTGCGTGCTTACGAGCGTTCCCGTGGAGTCTGTCTTCATATATTTTATATCCACGAAGAAGGTGTCGGGCTGGGGACGCAAGTCGTTCACCCACACCTGCATAGAGTCCCTGCTCTCATTGAAGTTCGTGAAGAATTTGCGAACCCCTTTTATGGAAAGCGACTGTACCTGGGCATACGGGGCCATGAATTTGATATAGAAGGACCTTTCGCCGGTTCTTTCCTTCGAGGTAATCATCTGTTTGGCGTTCTCGGCGAGGAAGAGGTTGAGTTCGTAGTCATTCTTGCGCTTCAGACAGCTGAGCGTGTCCTTCATATCGAATTTGAAGAGCTCATATATGCCCCTGCCTATCTTTTTTGAGGGCTGTACGAGGCTGTCGCAGAAGGCTATTTTGTCCGTCTCCGGATTGTACATATTGTTGTTGTCCTCGTCCATTATTGCATAGAGGCGGAAAATGGTGTCCTGGACATTGCGCAGTACAAAATAGCCCCAGTCGTCCGTCTTTGCCGCCGCATCAGGCCTTGTCTTGAATATTGCAGAGTCCGACTGGTCCTTGTATAGCATTACTGTGGCTCCCTTCACGGGGTCAAGCGTGCTGCAGTCCTGCACCGTACCCGTGAGGTACATAGAGTCTATCCTCTCGCCTGTGCTGAAGCTGAGGTTGAAGCCGGGGAAGGGATTGCCTTCGTTGTTATCCACTATGGCTCCAGTAAGGTCCAGACTGTAGGTAGTATTGGGCATAAGGTCCTCTTCGAAATATACCACGAGACTCTTCTCCACAATCTTGTATTTCGGAGGCTTTGACAGGGGAGGTGAAAGATAGATGTTCTTGCCTTCCTTGACTACCACATATTCATTGAATTTGAATTTCAGTTTAGTGCCGTGGACAGGAACGCCTGTACTGCCTGGCAGGGGGGTCACATTGACCAGCATCGGGGGTATGGTGTCCTTCGGACCGCCGGTAGGAGGAGTCGTGGTATTGGCGCAGGAATGTGAAAAGAAGGCCCCGCCCAATATCAGAGCCGCAGGTACGAGCGGTATGAGATTCTTTATCTTCATTATCATTAATTTAAGGTAACTGACTTACTCAATTTCCGCACGGCTGACAGCCTGAATGCCGCCAATGTGCTTGAGGAGGTCAATCACGCTGTCAAGTGTCTCCGTGTCGTGTACCCAAATGTCTATATACCCGTTGAAGACTCCGTCCTTTGTATTGATGTTGATGGCCTTGAAACTTATCTTGTGCTCTCGGGATATCTTTTCACTGATTTCGTGGAAGAGGCCCATCCTGTCGATGCCGTTCATCTGGAGGCGTACCGGGAAGGTGGCCCAGGTATCGACTATCCATTTGGGAGTCACAATTTTGTCTCCGAATTTGCTGGCCAGAGAATCGGCGTTGGGACAACTTTTCTTATGGATGATTATGGAATTGTCGTCCTGCACAAAGCCAACTACGGAATCTCCCGGAATGGGCTTGCAGCAGTCTGCAAGTATGTATTTCCCGCTAATATGCCGCGCCTTGGCGGTTTCGTCCTTTATTCCGAGACTTTCCTTTATGATGTTGACAGCCGTTTTTGTGGTTACGAAACTGAGCCATTCCCTCTTGGGCTCTGCCGTGCGAGAGGTTATTATTTCCACCTGGTCTCCGCTCCGTATCACATATGAGAGGGGATGGAGGTGATAGTTGATTTTGGCGGCTATGGCGTGAAGGCCCTCCTCCTTGTCCTGCTGGAGGGCATAGTCCAGTGCAGTGGCCCCTTTGGCTATATTGTGCTGCCCGCCCTTGTTGTCGAAGAAATATATCTCCGAACCGACCATGTCGTTGTGAATCATATCCAGCATTTCCAGCGAATTGATATCCGATTTCTGGAGTATCTCCTTGATGCTGGCAATCCATTTGTCCATTTGGCTTTCTTCGGTCTGGGGCTGGATTTTCTTGTAGTTCCAATGGGCGGAGATGCCTTTTTCCGCTATTTCGTCCATACGCACCGTGCGAATCTGCACTTCGATATTGGTGCCGTCCTTGGAGATGGCGGTGAGGTGCAGTGCCTCATAGCCATTGGGCTTGGGGTGCATAACCCAGTCCCTCACGCGTTCCGGCCTGTATTCGTATATGGCGGTGATGAGGGCGAAGACTCTGAAACATTCATTCCTTTCCTGGAGAAGTTCAAGCGAACTGGGCTTGAAAATGATGCGTACTGCGTACAAATCACTTATCTGCTCGAAGGTGACGTGCTTGGTCTGTATCTTGTTCCAGATGGAATACGGGGTTTTGATGCGTTTCTTTATGGTATATTCTATCCCGTTCTTGTCCAAAGATTCACGTATGGGAGCGAGAAATTCGTCTATGAGTTTTTCCTTTCCGGCCGTGGCGGCCTGAATCTGGGAAATTATAGTCTTGTATGCCTCAGGTTCCTTATAGCGGAGCCAGATGTCCTCCATTTCCGACTTGATGCCGTAAAGGCCGAGCCTGTGGGCCAGAGGAATAAAGATATACATGGTCTCCGACAGGATTTTTTCCCTCTTGGATTCGGGCATGAAACCTATAGTGCGGCAGTTGTGCAGTCGGTCGGCCAATTTGATTAGCACTACCCTTGTGTCCTCATTGAGGGTAAGCAGTATGCGCCGGAAATTCTCCGCCTGCATGCTGAGTACCTGCTGGGGTTTGTCCTCCTTATCCAGCACAGTCTTGATTTTGGTCAAGCCGTCCACCAGAGAGGCTATTTTGTCGCCGAAGAGGTTGCGTATGTCCTCCGTGGTGCAGGCCGTGTCTTCCACCACGTCGTGCAGCAGGGCGGCGCAGATGCTTTTCCATCCGAGTCCTATGTCTTCCACCACAATCTTCGCAACTGCAATTGGATGCAGGATATAGGGCTCTCCGCTGCGCCTGCGTGCTCCCTTATGGGCAGAATTGGCCAAGTCGAAGGCTCTCTGTATGTTTTCCAACTGCGAAGGGTCCGTGCAGCGTTTGCGCGCGGAGCACATCATGTCCTCGAAATCCCGGGATATGACCTGCAGATCTTCTTTTGTGAACTCAGACTGTTTCATTGTTCTCTCTTCTATAAGAATATCCCACGGTCTGCAGAGCATAAGACAATTCGGCTCCGAAAAGTATCACCCACCAGCTGAAATTCAGCCAGAACATGAAGAAGGGAATGGCGGCAATGGCTCCGTAAATGCCGCTGAGCCTGGTCAGGAAAATCTGGCTCTCCACATAGACGAACTGTATGACTGTGAACGCTAAACCGCTGATTATAGCGGCCAGGACTGCATATTTATATTTTACGTAGGTGTTTGGAATGAACTTGTACATTGCCGAAAAAACGGCTACGGAGCTGATTATCATCAGCAGCCACTTTACTATGCTGAGTTTCAGCACACCCGACAGGAAAATCATCCCTCCATAGAGCACGAGCATCAGAAAAGGGGATATGAATACAATGGCCACGTCCCTCCAGAAACGGGTGTTGAAGGAGCGCCCCTTCTTGACCTTCCATACATTGTTGAAGACCGACTCCACACTAAGCATCATCCAGATGACAAGCCAGACGAAGAAGATGGCGCTGACAAGCCCCAGCAGGGAGGATGAAGCCTTTACAAGCATATTGTCGGCATAGCCCATCAGCGAGGTGACGATATCGGGATTGTTGGGAAAGTAGTCGAAGAGCAGGGCTTCCAGTTTGTCAGAGAGATTGAAGCCCTTTGTGATGGCCATTGCAACGGCAAGGAAGGGCACAACCGCCATAGTACAGAAAAAACTCAAGGCTACACCCTGGTAGCCTATCTTCTGTTCGTTGAACGTCTGTATTGTCAGCAGGATGATATCCTTCAGACTGTGCCGTATCTTTTTTATATTCTTTTTGCTCTTGAAACTCATTCAGGAATTTGAAGATTATCAAAACAAAGTTAACTCTTTTTGCGTTAAAAAGCTTCCTTTTTCCCCTATTATTTCATAAAATTCAGCTTCGCTTACGGTTCTTATACCTAATTGGGCCGCTTTCTTCATCTTTTCGGGTCCGGCGTTTTCGCCCAGAATGATGAAGGCTGTCTTGGAGGAAATGCTGGAGGACGGTTTGCCGGAGTGCTCCTCTATAAGCTTTTTCATTTCATCGCGGGGAATGGAATAGGTGCCGGTGATGACTATGCTCTGTCCCTGAAGTATGCTGTCCTTTACTCCATCGTGGAGAAGTTCGAACTGAAGTCCGTGCGCGCGCAGTCGGTTCAGGTTGTCCATATTGATAGGTGAAGCAAAGTAATTCAATATGTTGTCGGCAATTGTTTCACCTATTTCTCCAATTGAAGTGAGCCTTTCCTTGTCGGCGGCAAGAAGGGCGTCGATGGAGCCGAAGTGGCGGGCGAGCATCTTGGCCGTGGTCTCTCCGACATTGCGTATGCCCAAGGCGAACAGCACGTGGTCGAAAGTAACCTTGCGGCTGTTTTCGAGGCTTTTCAGGAAATTCAGACAGGATTTCTCCTTCCAGCCTTCAAGGGAATACAAGTCGGTGAATTTCAGGTCATAGAAGTCAGCAGGCACCTTTACGAGGCCTCTTTCATAGAGTTGGGCCACCGCCGCATCCGCCACTCCGAGCACGTTCATTGCCTTGCGGCTGAGGAACTGGATGAGCCTTTCCTTTACCTGGGTAGGGCAGCCCCAGATATTGGGACAGAACCACTTGGCCTCTCCTTCGCCTCGCACAAGGGGAGTGCCGCAGTCAGGGCAGCGCTCCGGAATTACGGGCTTTACGGCGGAAAGAGGCCTTTTTGACAGTTCAACGGAGGTTATTTTCGGAATGATTTCTCCACCTTTTTCCACATAAACCCAATCTCCGACCCTTATGTCGAGCAGTTCCACCTGATCCATATTGTGGAGCGTGGCTCTCTTGACCGTCGTGCCGCTCAGCGGTACGGGGCTGAGGTTGGCCACGGGGGTGACGGCTCCGG
>JAEDMF010000021.1 GCA_016303175.1 Bacteroidales bacterium | reverse complement strand
GCAAACCCTTCAGGGCGGCAAGATATATGGCATAATCCTGCATCTCCTTAATTCCGCCCAACTTTCCCATACCGTAAACCAGGCGAAGGCTTCCGACACTCGTGGCTGTGCCGTCTGAAAAATTCACCTCCCAGCCGTCTCCGAGGTTCATTCGGGAAAGATACAGGGCACGGGCAATGAATTGAGGGTCATCCCAGCAGCCGAAACTGCCGTCTGATATTTCATTCATAAAGGAGATGAATTCATAGAGGCAGCCTGTAGCGTGGCCCCAATATGCAGGGCCCTCGTCACAAGCTCCGTCCATATCCACAAAATCCAAATAGTTGTCGGAAGAGACTATAGCCTGATGCAGGCCTGCCATCAAGGTCTTGCGGTCCCGGCAGGCAAAAGCGAAAATCCGCGCCACATTTAGATTGCACCATATATTCCAGTTGTTTCTGGGATCCCAATTCTCCCAAAAATATGGAGTATCCTCCCCCTCTGAATGAAAGCCGAGCCAACTTTGCGACTTCCATTTGTCCCTGTCGAGGTAGGGTTTGAAAACCTGCTCGTCCAAGGCATGGCTCACGGTGGCCCTGATACAGGGGTCTATCTTGTCCCATTCCTCACCGAAGAAATACAGGCAAGCCGAAATTTCAAGTCCCATTGTCTGTGTGGCAAGGTCCAGAAAAACATCCCGGTAATCCGGCAGGGCGCGGCCTGTTTTCTGGCGATATTGGTGCGCGGAATACACCCAAGTGATCCTTTCACACTCAAACCACACGCCATTGATTATCTGGTCCATGAAACGACCTCTTCCCTCGGCCAATTCGGCCAGGGCCAGAGCGGTCAGAGCCGCAAGATTATGGGCATTGGGGGCTTGCATTGCGTTCCTGTCGCCTGTTCTTTCGAAAGCGAGATAGTCAGTGGCCTTGATGATTTCCCACTGATAATCCAGATACTTCTGCCCTGCCTCTATAAGTTCAGCCTTCTTGTCAGAGAAGAATAAATCCCAGCCTTTTCTGTCCGCATAATCAGGATACGGGCACCATTTGTCCCTGAATAGTGCGGATGTATCTATTTTCTCAAAAGCGCGCGCAAAGATATGGCGCGGCGGGTCTATTCTTTGAGCCGCAGCGCTGTGCCGGGCCAGTGTCAAGCCGGCCAAAACCAGCATTGAAATAATGAAAAGCTGTTTCCTATATTTCATCGTGTAAGGAAATTCCTAAATTCAAATGTGTAAGTGCCGGTCAGAGGAGCATCGGATGCAGATACGAAACTCAGACGCCACAGAGAGCCTTTCCATGACGAGGTCATCTTCTTGTCCGACTCGCTGATTGCCTTCTGTTCCACAACGGCTTTCAGGGAAGCCGGGTATTTTATATTTATGACCTCTTTCCTGCTGTCGTCATAACTGCGTACAGTTACTTTCACGAGGCCGGCTTCCACCACCGGTTCTCCCCACAGAATGAAGTTCACCGCATCCGGTGCCTTTCGCTCCGAGAGGCTGAACTTGTCTGTAATCGTCAAGCCCTTGGCAGTCAACGAATAAGTTCTGTCATATACTTTGGCGCAGGCTTCTTCGGGATAGGCCTTTGCAAACTCAACTCGGAATAATCCCTTGCCCAGATTGCACTCGCACAGGGAAGCTGCATATTCACGTCCGGTCGCCTGTCCGCAAGCATTTATGACGGGAGCATTATGCCAATCCGAACAGTTCTGCCACAAAGTGTATCTGTCCTTTCCGAATGTAGCCTTCACATAATCCCCTGCTCCGGGGTCCACAAAAACCGGCATTGAGTCATACATCAAAATTCCGGAGCCCACATCATTGTGGTTGTGTGACTCGTTGTTGTGTCCACCTTTGGCTGCCAGAGTCCACTTGCCCTTGCGCATAACGCATTGCTGGGTCTTGTCATACCATACTGACTTAATTTCCGATACGAGAATCTTCTTCAAGGCTGTCCAGTCGCCCCCTGCCCCTGCAAGGGCAGTGTTTTCATATTCGGTCATTTCATCCTGATAGCGCAAGACCTCAAGACTGCTGGCAATACCGCCTGATGTCAAGGAAGGATAATTGAACTTGCGGGATTCCGCGTCCACAAGCTGATATATCGCATAGTCACACACTTCCCTGCTGCCCACATCGCAACCGAAGCGGAAAAGATGTCCTGGGTCTCCCTGATAGCGGGCTGCTCCATCGCTGTAATCCACGACCCAACCGTCTCCAAGGTAAGTTCTCGGCTTGAATTCCGCCATTTTCCGCACCAGAGGATGCTTCAGTAGATTGACCTTACCGGAGGACGCATCATACAGAAGACGACAGTATTCATATATCTTGCCGAAAGACATCCTCCAGTAGCTGGGGCCTTCATCACAGCAGCCATCGTCAGCTATATAGGACAAATATGCATCCACTGACTTTGCCGAAAGCTTCAGGGCGCGGACAAGTTCTTCCTGATCATCTTCCATCAGCAAAAAGGCGGTAAGCACACCGAAGTTGCAGTATATGTTCCAATTATTCAGAAGCGTCTGCTCGTAACCCAGACCCAGGAACCTTTCTTCAGGCGAATTATGTTTTGCCTCATCAAAAAAGGGTTCGAAAATGTTTTCCCGCATCGAATTGCGTACAACCCTGCAGATTGAAGGGTCCATCTTGTCCAATTCTTCCTTGAAAAAATGACATGCGTATGCCAGTGACACGGCATTTTCGGCAGAATGCAGACTGATATAGCGGTCAGTAGGCTCGGGCAAGGTTCGCCGTGATGTCTGGCGGGCCGTATGCTGGGCATGAGCCCAGGAATAGCGTGTCGTCTCAAGCCACATGAAGTCGGCAATCTTGGAGAGGTAGCGGCCTTCGCCTTCAACCAGTTCCGCAAGCACCAGGGCATTCAGGCACTGCCTATTACGCCCCTCATATTTCATCAGGGTCCGATTGCCCGTCTTCTCATATTCGAGATATGTGCTGGCAGGAATGGGATGCCATTCATAATTGTCGTATTTGGAGGCCATTTTAAGAATATAGCCGGCCCTCTTCCCGGCAAGTTTCTTCCAAGCTTCCCTATCTGAATATGCAGGGTAGGGCACCCACTCCGCACCGGTACGGAATACTTCGGAAAGTTCGCCTGCCCCGGCAAGGGCATCTTCAATCATTGTATTTCCTGCTTTCGCAACGGAATATGACTTGTCAAGTGTGTACCAATCCACTTCAGCCATCATACGGGGCCATCTCTTGTAGAAGGGGTCAAAGCGGAGATCCCCGCTCCAGGCTCCTGCCACATAGAAGGTTACAGTCTGACCGCTTCCGACATTCATCAGCACCAGTTCATCCTTGCCATCACTGGCAAAACCGGCAAAGTTCTCAGGCCTGGCCACCACTGTCGAACCTATTCTGCCGTCCTTGGCCGATATGTCCTCCTCCAGACTGAGGCAGGCTCGGGATGCATCCCTACTGACCTGGGCATTCCCGAAAGAGGTCAGTCCGGCTGCCAATACGACGCTCTTGCCCGAAGAGGTCTTGGCTGTAACTTCCGATTTATAGAAATATGCCCCAAGCTTCATACTGATTTTATGAATCAACTCTACCGTCTGCCCTCCACATTCCACGGCAGGATATGTCAGGGAAAATTCGAGATATTCGGGTGAATCGCAGATGATTTTACAATCAATGTAAGGCTCCGGCACTATCAGGGAAGTGCCATCCCATATCCCTATGCCCCCGAGGCCGCGATTTTTACCCACGGCATAGAAATCATAGCCCTCTCCGTCGTCCACGTGATAGCTGCCTCCCTGCGCGTCCTTGCGATACCAGCGTTCAATTATGGGATAATCCACACTTTTGGCCCAGAAATCAACTCCACTGCTGATTTTATCCTTGGGAGAAAGTTGCGAATATACACGGTAGGCCACCCTGTCATTCTCCCAGGCCACATCCCGTTTGCGTTCCTGAATGCAGCGGACGTGACAGCGTGGAGTGATATCGGCAATGGCTGAACCCAACGATGCGTCCACTTCATCCATTCCCATCGCAAGAGCCTGGGACAGGGAGAGCAAGACCGGTCCGAAAGCATGCTGTTCATTACAATAGAACTTGTGGGAGGCATAAGCGGCCTTGGTGCAGTCGCCGTACGCCAGACAGCCGGAGCAGGTGTTGCCCACATTCCCTGCCTTGTCAATATAAGTAAGAAGCCCGGAAAGGCCCTTTTTAAAAGCCTGCATATAAGTATTCGGCAATACTTCCTTCTGTATTCCCGTACCCAAACCGTACAACAGCAAAGCCGAGCCGGAAATCTCGGGATAACTGTCGGCCCAAGTCATTTCCTGATGCCACAGGCCTGCATCGTCCTGATACTTCATAACGGCGGCAAAATAACGGCGAGCCAGCTCACATACCTTCCCGTAATATTCATTGTCCGCGGGAAGATCCCGCATCAGGGCAGCAAGAGCCATAGCGCCCCAGCCGTTGCCTCGGCTCCAGCAGTCCTGAGTCATCTGACCGGGGGCAAGATGTCTCACCGCGCGAGCCTGATGCAGAAGACCGCTGTCGGGGTCATAAAGGTCTTCAAAGGTCTTGAGCGTCATCCACGCGGCATAATCCACCCACTCCTGTCGCTTGAAAGCCAGACCGGAATACAACAGATAAGGAGTCACCGCAAAGACGCAATCCACGAAAATTGCATTCTTACCACGTATATCAGGCCAAGGAGGTAGCATTACCCCATCATCGTTCCTCTGCTGATTAGCGAACATATCCTCAGCCCCTGAAAGCGCCTGGGCACGCACGGCGTCAAAACCCATAAAAGCAAGCTCAGGGGCAGCCGTGCCTCCCACTTTATAGCTTAGAAATGAACCGTAGCCTTCTTTGCTTCCCCGGGAAAATTCCTGCAATATCTCCAATGCCCGCTTGCTGTAGAAATCATCGGAAGTGGCCCTGTACAACTCAGCCAAGGCCTGTGTATATACTGTACCTGCATAATGGCGCACATCAATATATGCCGGCGCCCGATCTGTCAATACTTTCGCAACATTATCCAGTTTGACTCTTTCCGCCCAGGCGGAGACGGCTAGCAGCAAAGAAGCGGCTGTTATGAAAATTCGTTTCATCTTTGATTTCTACTACTCGAACTCTATGACTAATTCTGAGATGTAAGCATTGTTGGAAATGCTGTAAAGATACAAAGTCTGCCCGACAGAAGGTTGCTTTAACCAAGGATTAGACTGCGATCCGAAAGTGCAGGAGGAATTCTTGACGGTGGCCACATCTGTCATCCCCTCCCCAAGAACATCATTATGGGATATATCCGAATACACGGAAAAATATTTGTTGGAGGTATTCGGACAGAATAGGGAAATGGACTTGATTCTCCTATCGTCAGGGCAGGGTAATTTTATCCATCCGGCAATTGCCTTGTTTGTATTGAAACGGACTGCAGCCTTGCCTGATACGGTATTGGAAGAAAAGCCCCTGTAGGCATAATTCGGGTCCGTACTGTCATCGCTGCAACAGAACTCGACGCTGTACCCTTCGGGAAGGTAGGTATAGCTTCCTGTAAAACCTACATTGTTCTCAGGGGGAGTAAGAACAGGATTCCAGTCTGACGGGTTGAAATACAATTTGACAGGGGCAAAGGGGCCTTTCTGCTTCAGCACAAGTCGGACAGCGGGCAAAGACTCCAACTCAGGAACAACCTTTATTACAAACTCCCGTTCATTATATTCCTTATGCTCAGGCACGTCTATGGTCACGTCGGCATTGCCGTCTCCCTCCTGCACGGAAAAGGACAATCCCTCGCTCTCAATGGCCCAAGCAACATTTGCCCGGATTTGCATTACTACCTGACAGGAGGCGTAGCCCACGCTGCTTTCAGAAAGGGAAGCCTCCAGAAATTTTCTTCCTTCCTGCGTCAACTTCAAATCCAAGGTAACGCTTTCGTCCTGGGGCGACCACACGCGCAAGAGTACGCTGCGTTCTCCTGCCGAAGAACTGTTCTGTGAGAACTTGAGGTCCACACTGCCATTGCAGACGCCGCCGGCAGTATATTCATCAATCCAGTCGGCCCCTTCCAATATCCTTACATTCCACGGCACATTTGACTCAATGGCAAAGGAAGCCTGCGTGGCCGACTCCGGTACGATGACGGACGGCTGCGGGCAAGCAAAATGCACTTTTACTGCCTGAGGGAAAGACTCTCCGGATCTGTCAGGAACACAATTCCACAATAGGGCGGCCACAAATGCCGGTATCAAAAATCTCTGTTTCATTTCTGCCATTTCTATTCCCATGAAAAATCGTTCTTGTCCGCCGGAGTCATTGCCGGATTCAACGCCAGTTCATCCTTGGGGAATTCACATAAAAGGCTGGCGCGAAGTTTCTGATAATCAGTCTCAAACTGAAAACTGCCACCATAATATGTATCCCGGTATGTCCATTGGTCCATCTCGGAAAGGAAGGCATTGACAGGCTGGATTACCTGATCGCTGAACCATTTCGCTCCCAGTCTGCGGACTTCGAAGAATTCGTGGTCTTCACCGCAGAACTCAAAGAGTTTGTCCCATATAAGAGCCGTCACGAACTCATCTGCCGAAGCAAACTGTCCCTTATTCCACGCCGGCTGGGACGAAGGCACGCCGGAAGGGTCAGAACGACGCGCCCTTTCGTGAACCTTGTCTATCAAATCATAGGCCTCATCACTTCTGCCCAAGCGTGCGGCCGCTTCTGCCGCAACATAATACATTTCACTGAAACGGAGCAGGTACAAATCAGCCACATCGGGAATTCCGGAGTAAGTCGGGCTCCAATATTTCCGATAGAACGGCATTGAACCTCCCATGTTAACCTGCTCAATCGTACCTGAGGCAGGATAGACGGAAACTGTCTTGCCGTCAGACGAGCGTTTGTATGAGGTGTGAAAGAGCGAAAGATCCAACCTGGGGTCCGGGCTGCCGATGTACATATTTTCTCTGGCCGAACCAGCTTCTCCCTTGACCCCGCCTGTCATCCGGCACCACTGCTGGAAAAAGAATCGCGTAGGACGTATATTGCTGTGACGCGAAATGCTTGTACCGGCCTTGACTGAGCTGCCTTCCGGATATTGGGGCAAGGTACGCATAGCGGTGACATTGCCGCTATTGTGTCCCGTGCTCTGAATCACAAGGATACGCTCATCTAAATTCCAGCAATCCTTTCCGTAGTGATCAGTGTAGGACCTGGTCCACTTGAACAGGTCAGCATAGTTCCACGCAAGTTTGTAAGGTCCATTGTCAATCACATCCTTCGCTGCCTTGTAAGCCTTGTCGTATGCATCGGATGCATCCATAATGCCATATTTCGAGAAATCCGGAATGCGGCCTGGCTTGGACGGATCGTAAAAATTCTCATCCTGGGGGACAGACAGAATGGAAGCTATCTGCAGATAGACAACTGCCTGCACTGCCCTTGCCGCCCATCTGTTGGGACGCCCCTGGGTACCGGTCACTGCGGCTACCCTTTCCGGAGAGCGCATATTTTCAAAAGCCGTTTCCAAGTCCTTGAGCACCTGAGCGTAAACCTCGCAATACGGGGCCCGGGGCAAAGCCTTGTACGAACTGGCCTGGGATATCCCGCCAAGGCTCAAAGGAACATCTCCATAAAGCCTCACCAAGGTAAAATACAGATAAGCCCTGTACAACTTCGCTTCTGCTTCGATTTCTTTCTTGTACTCCGTATCAACAGGACTGGAAGGCAAAGCGTCAATGAGAATATTGCAATTGTTGATGGCCGTGTAGAATGACCCGTACATTGTTATGTTCAAAGACATTGAGGAATAGTTCAGGCAGCGCAGCACGCAATCCCAACGCTCATCGCCTATACGCCCGCTGACCGAGCCCCAATGGACAAGGCCCGAGCAGGATTGAAGGTTTTCCAACATATCCGAGGCGTACATTCCGGGCCCCTCAAGACTTCTGATGATACCCCTGACATTCGTTTCCAGGGCAGTCTCCGTATCGTATACAGATGACAAAGAAGTAGTAGGGTTCTCGGTCAGAAAGCCGGAACACGACATACACAGCATCAACGGAACAAAAACGGAAAATATCTTTTTCATCAGAATGTGAATTTGAGGTCAAAACTATATGAACGCGCAGAAGGGTAAGAGCCTGAGTCAACTCCCATCCTGGAAACATCCTTGCCGAAACTGTTCACTTCGGGATCCCATCCGCCATACTTGCTGATGACGAATACATTCCCGAACGATGCACCGAAATTGATGCTCCTGAGGAAAAATCCCTTCTTTCTGATATTCCACAAATAGGACAGAGACAGACGGGAAAGTCTCAGATACGACCCGTCTTCCACAAAACGGTCCGAGAAAAATTCATCATCATAATCCAGGCGAGGATGCTTGGCCGAAGTGTTGAGGGGACTCCACGCATCAAAATACGCTTCTTTTCTGACATTCTTTACCAGAGTGGACGAGAGTGTGGAGATGTGGGTATTGAAATCAGAATAGTTGTTGATGTTGTATATCTGATTGCCGAACGAGCCGTTGAAATCCATAGACAAATTCAGCCCCTTCCATTTGAATGAGGTGTTGAAACCGAAGATGAAATCCGGATTGGGATTGCCGATTATGGTGCGGTCATTGTCGTCTATGCAACCGTTGCCGTCCAAATCCAGATACTTCACGTCACCTGCCTGGGCATGCTTTGAGGGGTCGGTGCCTATAGCCGGCCACTGCTCCCCGTTCTGCACTATTCCGTCACTTTTGAAGCCATAGAAAAGGCCCATGGGCTGACCTTCGATAAAAATGTTCAGAACTGCCAGATTGGAGGAACTCGAGCGTAAGGTTGAGCCCCAGAAATAGTTGCATTCCTGCAAGTTGCTTTCAGAAAGGTAGAGTTTTCCCGACTGTACATCAGAGCCGATATCGGTAATTCTGTTCCTGTTGAATGAAATATTGCCTCCGACAAGCCATTCGAAGTCTCCAGCTTTGACAGGAACTGCCTCCAGATTAAGCTCAAGGCCCATATTGCTTATGGAGCCCTGATTCACCCACATCGAAGAAAAACCGGTGGTTCTGGAAATGTTTTTCAGCTGCAACAGATCGTCGGTCATCTTATAATAGGCATCAACACTGAAACTGAGCCTGCCCTTGAAGAAGCCGAAGTCCAGTCCTGCATTATACTGCCTTGTGGTTTCCCATTTCAAATCGGGATTTGACATATAGGAAAGCACAGTCGCCACCTGGGTAGCAGATGAATTCGATTCCGTATGGTCCGCAACATTTGTGGAGGTAAACAAGGGTATGGTTCTGTAGGAGGGTATTGCCTGATTGCCGACCATACCCCAACCTAGACGCAATTTCAGCATGGAAATGTCCCGGGCACGGAACCAAGGTTCCTGATTGAGCCTCCACGCGAATGCGAATGAAGGGAAAGAAGACCATTTGTTTCTGCCCTGAAACTTGCTGGAGCCATCCAGACGATATGTGGCGGTAAGCACGTAACGGTCACGATAATTGTATATGGCCCGAACGAGGAAGGACATAAGAGTTGCCTTATTTTCCCCGTATGTGATGCTGGTATATGGCGATACTCCGGAATTGATGGAGGCGACCTGCGCAAAGTCCTGATCGATGAACCAGGCCTCAACATTGCTGGTAGATACTTCATTGCCGGAAATTGTAATGCCGGCCGTGCCCGTAATGGAATGGGCTCCGAAACGCCCGTTGAACAAGAACAAATTGTCCCAATTGTACTTGAAAGAGCTCGAACCCACATTGGTGCCGATGGACCCGACAAGACGGCTTATGCGTCTGGACTTGAACTTGTTTCTTTCAGTATATTGGTAATCTGCACCGAAAGTGCTCTTGAAAGCCACCCAGGGAGCAATATCCCACTGAAGATACAGACTGGGAGTGATTCTGAGCTGGCTCCTGGTGTTTGTAAAGTATTTGAGCCATTTGTCCGGGCCCGCCGAATAATCGGCAGTCTGATCAGTATCCCATTCATCCGTATCATCTTCCGCAATATAAGGTCTGTAGGACAATACACTGCGCATCATGCTGGCAGCGGCGGTAATACGAGTCGAACTGGCCCCTTGTGTCATGGACGAGTTGAAATATGAGATGCCTGTCCTGGTACCCACCGCCACTTTTTTGCCCAGTTTCTTCTCAAAATTCAAACGGGCAGTCAACTGGCGTACTCCGGAATTCTTCACTATACCCCTATTGTCATTGTAACCCATAGAAAACAGGTAGGAGAATGCTTTGGGCTTACCCGCAATCTGGAAATAATATCTCTGGCTGACCGCTGTCCGCAGGGCATAATCCTGCCAGTTCACGGGCGTAACTTTCAGGCCCTCTCTAGTGGAAGGGTTCTCATATATAGCGGCAAGGGCGGCGGCAGCTCCCATATCCGTCAAATAATCGACATATTCGTTGAAACTGAGCATATCGATTCTCCTGCTTGCCTGCGAAATATCCAGACCCGCCGAAAAGCGTATTGAAGTCTTATCCCTGCTTGCGCTTCTGGTAGTAATCAGTACAACGCCGTTTGCACCTTGCGAGCCGTAAATAGCCGTTGCCGAGGCATCCTTGAGAATTTCTATGGAAGCAATATCCTGCGGATTGATACCCATAAGCCCATTGCTTTCTTCGGACGCTCCGGCTTCAAGGCCTCCGTTTGTCAACATTGACTCGGATGATGGACCGCCGTTGATTATTATACCGTCCACCACATACAGAGGATTTGAATCCCCGTTGAAGGAACTCATGCCTCGAATACTTATATTCACGCCCGCATCAGGCGCCGCCGAATTGCTGACAACCTGGACACCTGCGGCATGACCTTGTATGAGCTGGTCCAGGGATGTCTTGCGGGCGGCATCTTCATCATCTATTTTCACCGATGAGACAGAACCGGTAAGGTCAGACTTCCGCATAGCTCCATAACCTACCACAACCACCTCTTCCAGTTCTTCATTGTCCTCCTCGAGGATTACATCAATTTTCTGCCTGCCTCCGACAGATATGGTCGTCGTTTTGAAACTCAAGCAGGAAATGACAAGTTTGTCATCCTTGAGGGAGTTGACCTTGATTGCATATCTGCCGTCAACATCGCTGACCACGCCGGAAGTGGTGCCCTCCAGAATGACAGCCGCCCCTGCTATTCCCATACCTGTATTGTCCCTGATTGTTCCTGTCACATTCTGGGCAATACCCCTGACACATACAGTCAGGCAGAATATTATGAATATTAGCTTTTTCATACTGTCAACGCTTTCATACCGCCTAGAATTTCAGGCTCAAACCCAAAAGTAATGATTGTCTGAGAGGCAGGTCTCCGAATTCATATCCGCCGGGCAAGGTGGTCCAACAAGCCAGATTGCACCCGCTAAGACTAACCGACAGACCTTGAATCCATTTTGCCTTCAATGGCACATCATATTTGAGGCTGATGCGGGCAATGCGGAAATAATTGTCTTTTGCAATGTAACGCTCTGTAAGCAGAGACTGCTCTTCCTCCAGCATCTTGGCATAATCGACCCTATGTCCTCCCATCTGATAATCTGTCAGAATGTCCAGCGTGAGCCATTTGTAACGGAGTGCAGTTCCCGCTCCTCCATAAAAAGACGGAAGTGTAGAGGCGAGCACAAGCCTGTCGGCATCCGTAATGCGTCCGTCCTCAGTGATGTCCACATAGTAACCCTCCGGAGTCAATTTGTATCCGAGCAGGGAATTCACGCCATAGCCCAGCACATTGGCCGAATATCGGGATGTACCGGAGAGGTCTCCATAGTTCAGCGAGACAACTTGATTGGCATTATACGCAGCATTCAAATTGACTGACCAATTCCAGTCCCCGCTTTTTACGGGTTCTGCCGACAAAGACAGTTCGAAGCCGCGGTTCGCCACAGTAGAAACAGTGGAGCTCACCTCTCTTATCGGGGCACGGCGCCAGTTCTGCTTTTCATTCAATTCTCCATTGCAAAAGATGGAATACTTGTCATCAGTAGTGCGGTTGTAATATTTCAGGGAAAAAGTCAATCTTCCAGGCCGGAACGCTATCCTCCCTCCTACATTCCATTCCGAAGAACGGAGCCTGCTCAAGCCGTCATAATAAGGTTGTCCATCGACGGATACCGGCAGGAAATTGCCTGTAAGATAGTCTCCTACAAAGGAATACGGCATAGCATCCTCCCTTCCGGACACACCGAACCCGCCCTCGAGACGGCACACTGACACAATGCCTGAATTCTTCTTGAAAAGTTTCATCATATCCAGCCAAACCGAAGCGGCAGGATAAAGAACATAAGAGCCCTTGTCATACTTGAGATTACTGTCTGCACGAAGCACCAAATCCACTCCACCCGCAGCGTTGCAATCGTAAGAAAGCCTGCCGAAAAAAGCCATTCTATTCGAGAGGAAATCATATTCGTGCAGCATTTTCTCACAGTTTGAAGCCGTGAGCCCCCTGGCCCGCAATTCATGAGAAAAGAAATCATTGCCGGAACTGGTGTTGTAATGGCCTTTGACAACCAGATACTGCAAGCCCAAATCTGCAGACAAATGATGAATCCCGGCAAAATATCTGTTGAACTCGAGCACAGACTCGACGTTGCCGGACATTGCCGCGTAAGAGACTATTGATGCCAGTCCATTGTATGCTCTGCCAACGGCATTGCCGTTACCATACCAGAAATACCGGTTGTACGTGCGGAAATCAAAGCCCCCGCTGTTGCGCCATTTCAGCCATTTGGTCAAATTGACATTGAGCCAAGCCGAGGCCGTCGCCGCATATCGTCTGCCATCGTCATCATAATCGTCCAATGCAGCATCTCCATTGGAGAAATTTCCCAAAGCCACATCTGCGCTCACGCCAACCTGCACTCCCTTCGATGACTTGTGTTCATAACCCATATTGAATATTGCATTGTCACGGGATTTTGCGCTCAAGCGGTCATCGTAACTTCCATACGAAAGGGACACATTGTAAGACGAGGTGGAGGTCGCTCCTCCTATCCCCACACGATGGTTATGCATCAGGCCGGGAGACTTGAAGCCCACAACAGCAACGTTGGAATTGACATCTATCTGCCTGTCTTTAAGACTGTTGCGCCTTGTCTTGACAAGCACCACCCCGTTTGCTCCGTTACTGCCGTAAATAGCCGTTGCGCTTGCATCCTTGAGAACCTCAATGCTCTCAATGTCATATGCATTGATATGAAAAAGAGTTTCAATGGGGTCCGCATTGGAGAAACCGGTATAATTCCAGAAAGGAGAAACACTTCTGTCTGCCGGAGCCCCCATAATGACTCCGTCAATCACAAACAGTGCCTGATTATGACCGTGTACAGTATTCAAACCGCGTATATCCACAGCAACGGGCGAGAGCGGATTCGGCCCTGCTGCACCCACCCGCACTCCGGATACCTTGCCACGCAGCATATCAGCTGGAGTAGCCGACACGGCGCTGTCAAAACCCAGGCTGTCCACCACGGAATCAGCCTCCTGAGCATAAGCAAGCGCCACCACTGCCATAAAGCAGACAACTGAAATAATCTTTCTCATAGGCTACTCGTATAACAGGGTCATATTAACTATCCTCGCAGAGGAAGTGGACAGATACAGATAATACCTCCAATCCATTTCAGTGTCGGTAAGAGTCCACATAGGCGTTGCGTATTTGCCCACAGTCAGGGCAGTCCCTCCGGGAACGGGAGTCTTGCCATAACTATCCTTTGTTATGCTCATCTTCTTATTTGTGGCGGCGTGGAGCAACATCACGTTGGTAAGTCTCATATCCTCGACCGCGGGAAAGGCGATGGAGCCTATGGACAGGAGCAGATACCCGTTGTACAGGGCATCGCCCTTGCCGTAAGAATAAGCCTCATTCCGGATTACGAACTCATAATCCTTCCCGTCCTGAGTAAAAAGATAAGTGTTCGAAACCTGTCCTCCCGAAATGGGCGTGGAACTTATCTCCGGGACGGAAGCATAGGCGGGACGGAGAGGTTGGGACGAAGAGAAATCCACGAACAGCGCCAAACCTCCGTACTGGGTGATTGTAACCGGATACTTGACCCCTGTCCATCCATCAAGGGCTATCTCTATGACAGCGCTGCGTTTTTCCCGGGTCGGGTTCATCTCAAAGCTGAACGGCAATGAAATCTCACCCGCCTCGCCGGAGGCCGCCGACAGAGACAATGATGCAATACTGCTTTCCTTTACAGTTGCAGTCCAAGACCCATTGGTGAAAAACTTCAACAGACCTGCTTTATCTATAGGCAGGAATTCCACAGCCTGAGCAGCGTCAAATCTCACAAAGGGCTCATTTCCGGCCAGAATATACTCCACCTCCACGGCCTCAAGCCCATCCCCCTTGACCACCAGTTTTACCGTTTTGCTTTCGTGTATGGCATAATTGGGTTGTAGACTTACTGACAGTGTGGCATTGCCGTAACCTTCAGCGACATCCACAATTGCTTCCGAAGGGTCAGCAGACACGGTCCAGCGGGTATTGGACAGAATACTCAACTGCTGGGGCAAAGGTTCGGCCTCAAGTTCCAGACGGGTCCCCGACCCCACTCTCAGACGGTTGGACTTTGCCTGCTGAGTCACCGTTACCGTATGTTTAATGCCTGGTCCTGAAATGTCCAGTTTGAAAGAGCGGGGCGAATAGTCCGGGTTATCCTCAAAGGTCATTTCAATTATACCCTCGTCGCTTACCATTGACGGGTTCAGATGCTCCATAGTGGAAAATTCCACCCAGTCACAGTCCTCCTGCAATGAAGCCGACCAACTTTGATTGGAACTAACTGCCAAAGAGGCTGTCACCACTCCGGTTTCGACATCGGCAGGGACAATCAAATCCTTTGCCGTCAGGACGGCGCCATCCTCCTGCATATTCATACGCAGACAGGAAGACAACAGCGTCACGGCCAAAAGCGGATGCAGAAAATAGCTTATGGATTTCATTCTCATTTCCTACCTGTAAATCATTTCCAATTCAGTTATCTGGGTATTTTTCTGACTGTTATATAAATAACATTCCTCACCCGGCCCCAAACCCATAGGAGACAGCAGTGTACGCTCCCCCGCCGCAACTGAGGTGGCAGGACAAACGTCCGAAATCTCCCCGGTGGACGAACCTATGGAGAACTGCTTTGCCCCGGAATTGTTTACTGTGACAAACAGGCCGGAAAGGGACAGCCCGTCCACGGCGGGTATCCTGATTCTGGCATCTCCGCCCGAATCACTGCCGTCATTCAAACGCAGGGAAGATGAATAATAACGGAAACCTCCTGTGGAATTGAATATTTCAATCTGCCTTTTCATTCCGGAAGCATCATAGAAAAAGTACTTCTCTTTACCTATATATCTTGCCACCGGCAAAGATGGACGAACCACCGTCTCCGAATTGAAGGTCAACTTGACAGAAAAGGCCGGCTCCTGAGGCGCAGGATTGGCTGGAACAACGGCACTTATCATCATACCCTTGCCGAGCCTTTCTCTGAGCTGGCTCTCATAAAGATATTCAGGCTCTCCCGAGGCCAAGGGGCGGCATACGCCGTCAGGACGGGGGCCCAACACATCTTCAGCCGGATAAGATCTGCCGGGTGAAAGGGTTGAGGGCATACAGCCTATTGCGTAATTAAGGGCAGTTGCCCAAGGACTTTGGCATACTATGCCTTGGTCGGCGCGACAACACCAGAATACGAACGAAGCGCCCTGCCACCCGTGACCCGTACCGGAATTGCCGGCATCCTGCACCTTAATGGCATTATCGGTGATACAATGGTCGTACAGACAGCCGGTAGCCCACCTCTGATGAGGGCCCATATCGCTGATTGTCTCAGTAGCGGCACATCGGTTGAAAACATTGGGCCCGGGGTCCTTCGTACCTGTCACAAATGCGTGACGGTCATATTCGCAGGTACATCCGTCCACCAGGCACAACTCGCCCTTGGAAATGTGGAAGGCGTAACGCAAGCCGCCTTTGACCTGACCGCAGGGCCTGTATGCGTGACAATCCCTGACAGTAATGTTCTTGGCGCCGTCACCCAGAGTAATGAAAGAATCCGCAAAATACCGGCATTGCACATTGCGTATCCAGCAATGTTCCGCAGCTTTCACCTTGATGGCGTTGAACGCGTGATTTATGTCTTCATCAATACGGTTCACATCACACTCGGAAATGAACATCACATTCTCTATTCCGCTGCCCCAGATTCTGTCCATCGAGCAGCGGCACAACATCGCTCCGCCGTAGATGGACTGAATACTCATCACAATGGGGTTGTCAAGCACTACCCTGTCACCCTCCACGGCCACCACGTGCCGCTCCCAAAAGAGGGAATATGCAGATGGGGTCCACTGGGTCATAGTGCTGACATCCTCCGGGTCCTTTACAATAGAGTCCATATGTATGGCAGATATCCACTCGGCTGTGGCGGGCCTGTATATCGCCACCCTGTCGCCCGGAGCAAAACGTGAAGCATCGCTCACCGATACGGAAGTGCTGCCGCAAAAGGCAT
>JAEDMF010000173.1 GCA_016303175.1 Bacteroidales bacterium | reverse complement strand
TATTCTACGGCGTTCGCGCTGCGGGGTAACTTTTATAATTTTACCGAACTATTGACATCACATACTATGTATCAAATCTATACAAGACTAAGCCTTGCTGGTTCATCAGTCATTCTGTGATGAAGCCAAGCTATGTAAACAGTTTCTATGCAACGGTATATAGCACAAAAGCCTTTCAGGATAATCCGACTATCATAGAACATCACAAAAATTATCCGATGGATCGATATGCTCCAGCATGGAAGACAATAGAACTGATGACAATCGGAAATATTCAGTCACTTTACAACAACCTCAAAAAGCCTGATGTTCAAGCCGATATAGCTCTTCATTACGGAGTTGCAAAAATCGGAATTTTCCAGAGCTATTTTGAAGCCATCCGTAAAGCTAGAAATATGTGCGCACATGGAAATGTACTGTTCGACACAAAGCTGCCCCAGAGATTACCACATGGCCCAGCTGGAAACCTGACACAGCCGGATAACTCTAACATCATAGGTATCATTGCAGTAATTCAGTACTTCATCAGGCAGATATCAGTACACAGATATCAGGAGATGTGCGAAGAACTCAAAGATCTTCTTAAGAAAGTTGAGAACGAAAAAGTTAGAGAAATATTGAAAAATGTTTCCGGATTTGAAACATTTTGAAATAATTGGAAAAATTTCTACCTTTGCATTTACAAAGTGCCCGTGATGTCTACTATCGCTTCACGCTGCACTATAAAAAGGAGAATTTGGTCGTCGAGAGAAATCTTGGCGACTTTTTTTTCTTATCCAGACCATAAACAAGCAAAATAAACGGGATCGCCGGTCACGAGGATTCAGGAAAAGTTCCTAAATCGGTTGGAAGGTAAAGGAGAATTTCATATATTTGTTCATTAGGGTTTTGCAACTGCGAAACCGAAGTTTGTCAATACGAAAATTTTCAAATATGGAAGCTCAGTACAGAATCAATGCTCAAAGTTGGCTTGACGGCAATTTTGATGAAGAGACAAAAAATCAGGTTAGGGAACTTATGGCCGGTGACGAGGCCGCCCTTGAAGATGCTTTTTACCGCAATCTGGAATTCGGAACAGGCGGTCTGCGCGGTGTCATGGGCGTCGGCACCAACCGTATGAACAAGTATGTGGTGGGCATGGCTACCCAGGGCCTTGCAAACTATATAAAGAAGAATGTGAAGAGGGATAATCTCTCGGTCAGCATCTCCTACGATTCACGCAACCACAGCGAAGAGTTCGCCCGCATTTCGGCTGATATTCTCGCCGCCAACGGGCTTGACGTTTATCTGTTCGAGTCCCTGCGTCCCACTCCCGAACTCAGCTACGCCATACGCAGCAACAAATCCATTGCCGGCATTATGGTGACAGCCTCCCACAACCCCGCGGAGTACAACGGCTACAAGGTATTCTGGGAGGACGGCGCGCAAATCACCTCTCCAGTGGACAAGGACATCGTAACAGAGGTAGGCAAGATTACTGATCCTTCGATGATACTTTATACCGCTCCCGAAGGCGCGAAAGCCGGGAAAATCACCATTATGGGCGCAGAGATGGACGAGAAATATATGAACGACATTCTCAGTCTTACCCTCAGCCCCGAGGCCCGCGAGAAGCACTCCGACCTCAAACTGGTGTACACTCCTTTGCACGGCACAGGCGTGAAGATTGTACCCGAATGTCTCAGGAGACTGGGCTTCAAGAATGTTTACCACGTGCCCGAGCAGGATGTCAACGACGGCAACTTCCCCACCGTGGTCTCTCCCAATCCTGAGGAAGCCTCCGCTCTTAAGATGGCTCTCGAAGTGGCAGACCGTGAAGGCGCCGACATTGTGCTTGCCACCGACCCCGACGCTGACCGCGTAGGCATCGCAGTAAGGGACAATGAGGGCAAGATGGTGCTTTTCAACGGCAACCAGACAGCTTCCATCCTTACCTATTATATATTGACCCGCTGGAAAGAACTCGGCAAGCTCGATTCTACTAAGTATATCATCAAGACCATAGTGACCAGCGAGACCCTGCGTGAGATTGCTGACAGTTTCGGCATCAAATGCTACAATGTACTCACAGGCTTCAAGTACATCGCCGACGTAGTGCGCCGCAACGAGGGCAAGGGTGAGTTCATCTGCGGAGGCGAGGAAAGCTACGGCTTCAACGTGGGTGAGTTCGTGCGCGATAAGGACGCTCCCATCGCCTGCTCTATGGTGGCGGAATGTGCGGCTTGGGCAGCCGAGCAGGGGCTTACTCTTTATCAATTGATGGATAAGATTTACGCTCAGTACGGCTACCGCAAGGAGGCTCTGACGTCTCTCGTACGCAAAGGCAAATCCGGTGTGGAAGAGATAGCCGCCATTATGGCCGGTCTTCGCAGCAATCCTCCCGCTGACCTTGCCGGCAGTCCCGTAGTGAAGGTGGTGGATTACCTCAAGCCCGAACAAACCGGTCTGCCTTCAAGCAACGTGCTCCAGTTCTTCTCCGCCAATGGTGACGTGGTTTCTGTTCGTCCTTCCGGCACCGAGCCCAAAATCAAGTTCTACTTCGGTGCAAAAGGCGACAATGCCGCGCAGATTATCGACAAGCTAAAAGCACAATTCGTAAAATAATGCGCATACTGGTAACAGGAGCGAACGGACAGCTTGGCAATGAGATGCGTCTCATTGCCAAGCTTCGCAATGCGGACGAATTCATTTTCAGCGACATAAGCGAGCATCCCTGCGAGCCTACCCTCAAACTGGACATCACCGCACCCATCAGCCTGGAAGGTCCGTTGGATTACATAGTCAACTGTGCCGCCTATACAAATGTGGATGCGGCCGAAGATAATGCAGAGTTGGCCGGGATGCTGAACTGTACGGCCGTCGGTAATCTGGCCGCGCTGGCCCTGCAGAAAAACGCCGCGCTGATTCATATATCCACCGATTATGTTTTTGACGGAATGGCGGCCAAACCCTTGAGAGAGGATGATGCAGTGTGCCCCGTGTCTGTTTATGGACGCACCAAACTCGAGGGCGAACGGGTGCTGGAGGCCTCAGGCTGCCGCTATGTCATAATACGTACGGCGTGGCTCTACAGCGAATTCGGAAAGAATTTTATGAAGACCATGCTCAGACTGTGCTCGCAGTTGGACAAGGTCAGGGTGGTGAATGACCAGACCGGCAGTCCCACTTATGCCCTTGATTTGGCTAAGGCCATAACTGTCATTATGGACAGGGGAGTGGATACGCTCACGCAGGGCACATACCATTTCAGCAATGAGGGCAAGTGCACTTGGTACGACTTTGCCTCACGCATAGCCTCGCTTTCCGGA
>JAEDMF010000020.1 GCA_016303175.1 Bacteroidales bacterium | reverse complement strand
AAGGACGTATGGAGGCAAAGAAGGAAACGAAGGAATTAAAAAAACAAAAATATGGCGGTTCTTGAAACAATACGCGTAAAATTCGGAGTGCTTATCACTGTGCTGATAGCTTTGGCTCTCCTTTCTTTCATAGTTGATTTCAACTCACTTTCTTCGGCTCTCAATTCCACATCATCGAAATATGCTGTAGGCAAGATTGACGGCAAGAAAATTCCTTACAAGGATTTCCAGGAGCAGGTAGAGTATCAGACAAGGATAGCTGAGCTCGTATCCGGCAATCAGGCTTCTTCAGAGCAGGGTCAGCAACAGATTCGTCAGGCATCCTGGCAGCATTTCGTGGACCAGAATCTTTTTCTGAAAAATGCCTCTGCAGCGGGTATAGAAGTTGGTAAAGACGAGATTTTCGCCCTTACTACAGGAGAGTTGGATTCTCCCGTAATGCAGTACAGCCCCGTTTTCGCAGGCAATGTGAACATAGAAGCTGTACAAGCGTTCACCAGCGGCATTGACGAGGATCAGAGCGGCAACAGCCGTCTGTATTGGGATTATCTCCAGCATCAGGTGGCCGTTCAGCAGTATTATGCAAAATACGCATCGCTGTTCACTGCAAGTTCTCTTTTCAACAACGTGACCATGCAGAACACCCTTTTGGAGAACAATACCACCAGCACGGTGGAGGCTGTGACGGTCAATTTCCCCTTTCAGAAGGATTCTACAATCACCGTGTCGTCTTCTGAAATCAAAAAGTATTACTCCAGCCACAAGGAGGAGTATAAGCAGAAGGCCAATCGCGACATCGTTTATGCCCTCTTTGAAGTAGAACCCTCTGAAGATGACTTTTCCGCTGCCGAGGAGGCTCTCGAGGAAGTATATGACGAATTTGCCGGCGCCTCCAATGTAAAGAACTTTTTGATGCGCAATTCGGATCAGGCTCTTGCCAACTATTATTATAAGGAAGGTGAACTTCGCAGCATCAGCCCTGAAATAGACGACTTCGTATTCAGCGGCAAGAAAGGAGTATCTCCTATAATCAAGGCAGATGAGAGCTATTATGCAGTTAAGGTGGTCGATACCAAGTCTCTGCCCGAGCGCGTGTTCGTACGTCATATTCTCGTGGACAGTGATTCTCTTGCAAACGTTGTTCTCTCACAATTGAGGAAGAATCCTTCTGATTTCACTTCTCTCGCAATAGAGTATTCTTACGATCACAATCCCAACGTGGCTCAGCCCGGTGACCTCGGATGGATGAACCAGAGCAATATGATTCCCGGTATGGAGAGTGTGCTCGAGGCCGCAGTCAACAAGCCTTTCATACTCAACACTCGTTATGGAGTTCATGTTGTCCTTGTTACCGAGAGGGTTGACGTGGCTACCCGCAAGCAGGTTGCCTTCCTCAAGAAAACGGCAGTTCCTTCAAAGGCTACGATGAACAAGTTCTATTCAAAGGCTAACGAGCTTGCCAGTTCAGCTGCCGGCAAACTCGAAAAGCTCGAAGCAGCAGCCAAGGAGCAGGGAGTGTATCTTCGTCCTATGAACATCAATGAGGGAACCTCAAATTACGCTTCCGTATCCCGTGCAAAAGAAGTGACTCGCTGGGCTTTCGAGGCTAAAAAGGGTGAGGTCAGCAATGTCATTACCGTAAACCAGAACTACCTCTTCGTAGTAGGCGTGAAAGAGAGCCACAAGGAGGGATACAAGAAGGTTGAGGAGGTTAAGGCTGGTATAGAGTCCATTCTTTATTCACAGAAACTTGCAGACAAAGTTGCTGCCGAAGTTGCCTCAAAGATAGAAGGTTGCACTACAATGGAAGAAGTTGGAGCCGCTCTTGACCAGACTCCTTATACAGCAGAGAACGTCAGCTTTGCAGCTATGGGCGGAGAGTATGAGCCTGCTTTCATAGGTGCCGCTTCTTCTGCCGAGCAGGGTAAGATAGCCGGTCCCGTGAAAGGCAGCAGGGGTGTTTATGTTCTTCAAGTGAAAGAAAGGACTGCAGGCAGTCACTTCACGGAGGAGGATGCCAAAGCTCAGGCAGCCCAGAAGGTGCAGTATGAATCCCAGATGATAGTACCTGTAATGCTTGAGCAGACAGGCAGTGTGGATAACAGAGAGAGATTCTATTAGTAATTCAGCCTGACAGGCAAATGATCAGAGACCCCGCCCAACCAGCGGGGTCCGCTGTATGTACGCAGTGGCTTGACTCCTGGAAATTCCTTGTCGTTGACCAACAGGAAGGGTGGCATAAGCACTTCCATCTGCATTTTTTCCTCCACTTGTGGACTGACCAGAAAATTGTCTATCAATTGCCACTGTCCCCTGTAGCGTATGCTGCCCTTGCCCTTGTCTTCTTCGCATAACTTCTTACCCATATTGGCAAGCTTTCCTTCGCAGGGAGAAAAACTCTCAGCATAGGGAGTGTCGTTGAAATCCCCCATTGCCACAATGTTTCTGCACCCTGACCTGAGCAGGCTGTCCACGCTGCACATAAGGGTAGCCATCGCCGCCTTTCTCCGGACAACTGAACTGCTTCCCGAGTATTTGCTCGGATGATGGTTCACGAAGAAGTGCCATAACTCCCCGCTGGCCCTCTCCTGCAGGCATACATACAGAATGTCTCGTGTGGCGAGCTTTTCCCCTCTATCGTTCCTGATGTGAATGGGATAGGACTCGAGCACTTCCATCTCCGACTCTCTGTATATTAAGGCCACGTCTATGCCTCGAGGGTCTGCAGAATCATAATGTACATAACGATAGGAGCATTTGCGCAGCAAGTCACTGTTGCAGATGCGCTTGAGTACCCCGGCGTTCTCCACTTCACACAGACCCACCACCTCAGGCAAACCGCACCATAGCAGGGTTTTCCCTATGAGAGCCACCTTCTTGTCGAATTTCTCCCTTGTCCACCGACGCTCCCCGAAGGAAGAAAATTCCTTGTCGGAGGGCCCTGTACCGTTGTCTTTGTAGTCGAAGCAGTTTTCCAGATTCCAGAACACCGCGCACATAAGTATTACCCATCCCTTCATAAAACAAAAGTACAATAAAATTTCCTACCTTTGTAGGCTAAAATTACATTGTAGTCCAAAAATTTTTCATATTACTATGTCTCTGAAATGCGGAATAGTAGGACTGCCCAATGTCGGCAAGTCAACTCTTTTCAATTGTATATCATCTTCGAGGGCCCAAAGCGCCAATTTCCCGTTCTGTACCATTGAACCCAATATCGGCAGCACCAATGTGCCAGACGAGCGTCTGAATGTGCTGAGCGATATCTGCAAGCCCCTGCGTACCATTCCGGCCACCGTGGAGATAGTTGACATTGCAGGCTTGGTAAAGGGAGCCTCAAAGGGAGAAGGCTTGGGCAATCAGTTCCTTGCCAACATCCGCGAGACGGACGCCATTTTGCATGTACTGCGCTGTTTCGACGACCCCAACATCATCCACGTGGACGGCGAGGTTGATCCCGTGCGGGATAAGGATGTGATTGATATGGAACTGCAGCTCAAGGACCTCGAAACTGTCGAAAACCGTCTGGTGAAGATAGAAAAGCAGGCAAAGATGGGCGGCGACAAGAATGCAAAGCGTCTGGTGGATATATTATATATGTATAAAGAGGCTCTGCTCTCCGGCAAGTCATGTCGCAGCGTTGTGCTTGACAATGAGGAGGACAGAAAGCTTGCCAAGGAACTTTTCCTCATCACGGACAAACCCGTAATGTATGTTTGCAATGTGGATGAGGCCAGCGCCGCCACGGGCAACAAGTACGTAGATGCAGTGCGTGAGGCAGTAAAAGACGAAAATGCTGAGATTCTTGTTATTGCAGCAAAGATGGAGTCAGACATTGCGGAACTGGAGGACTACGATGAAAGACAGATGTTCATCGAGGAGATGGGCTTGAAGGAGAGCGGTGTGGTACGCTTGATTCAGAGTGCTTACAATCTGCTTAATTTGCAGACATATTTCACGGCCGGAGCTGACGAGTGCCGCGCCTGGACCATACGCAAGGGCGACAAGGCTCCGAAGGCTGCTGGAGTCATTCATAGTGACTTTGAAAAAGGTTTCATTCGCGCCGAGGTAATCAAATATGAAGACTTTGTAAGTCTGAAGAGCGAAGCTGCCTGCAGAGCCGCCGGCAAAATGGGTGTGGAGGGTAAGGATTATGTGGTGCAGGACGGTGACATCATGCACTTCCTCTTTAATGTGTAGATTAAGTAATCCTCAAAAATTACTAAACTTAAATTTAAACTTTGTAGATCAATATGTTAGTACAGAAATTTGGAGGCACATCCGTTGGTTCACCCGAGAGGATGAAAAGTGTGTCCTCACTTATTACCCGAGGCGATTATTCAGGCAACATCGTTGTGCTGAGCGCTATGTCCGGTACCACCAACACTTTGGTAGAAATTTGCAAATACCTCCAGGGAGGCAATCCTGATGGAGCCTGCGAGGTTATCGGGTATCTTGAGATGAAATATGCGGCCCATGTGGAGGCTCTCTATTCCACAGATAAATACAAACAGGCCGCAAAAGCTGTGCTGAGCGATATTTTCAATGAGTTGCGCAGCATTACCAAGGCAGTTTTTACTCCCAAGGAGGAGAAAATCATTCTTTCCAAGGGCGAGTTGATGTCTACCAATATGGTGACCTTTTACCTTATGGAACAGGGCGTGAATGTATGTCTGCTGGATGCCTTGAGTTTCATGAGGATAGATATGAACGGCGAGCCTGATCTGTGGTATATCAGCCAGCGCATCGGGGAAGTGCTTGCATCAGCGCCCAAGGCCGATCTTTACATTACTCAGGGCTTCATCTGCCGCAATGCCGTGGGAGAGGTGGATAACCTCAAGAGGGGAGGCAGCGATTATACTGCATCCCTGCTCGGAGCTGCAATGAAGGCTGACGAAATACAGATATGGACGGATATTGATGGAATGCACAACAATGACCCCCGTTATGTGGAGAATACAGGCTGCGTGCCCCATCTTTATTTCGAGGAGGCTTCTGAGCTGGCATATTTCGGAGCTAAGATTCTGCATCCCACTTGTATCCAGCCCGCCAAATTCACCAATGTGCCGGTACGTCTGCTGAACACGATGGACCCTGAAGCCCCAGGAACGGTAATAGACAATGTCAAGGACCACGGCACAATCAAAGCCGTTGCCGCCAAGGACAACATCACCGCAATAAAGATTACTTCAGGCCGTATGCTCCTTGCCTATGGTTTTCTCCGCAAGGTATTCGAGATATTCGAGAGCCACCAGACGTCCATTGATATGATTTCCACCTCTGAGGTTTGCGTGTCCATGTCCATAGATGACACCACTTATCTGCCCCAGATTGAGAACGACCTTCGCAAGTACGGCACAGTGCAGGTGGACAGAAATATGTGCATAATCTGCGTCGTAGGCGATATGGACTGGGAGAACAAGGGTTTTGAGGGTCGCGTTATGGATGCTTTCAAGGATATCCCCGTGCGTATGGTATGCTATGGTGGCAGCAGCTACAACATTTCCTTCCTGATTCGTCAGGAGGACAAGCAGAAGGCTCTTGTTTCACTCCAAAAGTCCCTGTTCTGATGGAAACGCCCTGCTATGTCTATGACCTCCAGTTGTTAAGGCGTACGCTCGATGCCGCCGCGAAGGCTTCTGCCGCTGTACAGAATGCCCACATACATTATGCAATGAAGGCCAACAGCAACCCTGTAATTCTCAGGGAGATAGCCCTTGCGGGCTTCGGGGTGGACTGCGTAAGCGGAGGTGAAATAAAGTTGGCCCTCGAGTGCGGTTTCAAGGCTGAGGGAGTTGAATTTGCCGGAGTAGGCAAGACTGACAAGGAAATACTGTTTGCCCTGCACGCCGGTATAGGTTGTTTCAATGTGGAAGGTACGGAGGAGCTGGAAGTAATCAGCCAGCTTGCCGCTCAGGAGGGGCTTGTAGCGCGCATTGCCCTGAGAATCAATCCCAATGTTGGCGCCCATACCCACGCCAACATTACCACGGGACTGGCCGAGAACAAGTTCGGCATCAATCTGGAAAATATGGAACAGGCGGTACAGAAGGCTCTGTCCCTGCCTAATATAGACTTCCTCGGCCTGCACTTCCATATAGGCAGCCAGATACTCGATATGACGGATTTTCAGGCCCTATGCAACCGTATCAATGAACTTCAGGATTGGTTCCAGCATCGTGGTATTTCCCTGCGCAGTATCAATGTAGGAGGTGGTCTGGGAATAGATTACATACATCCTGAGACGCATCCTATACCCGATTTCAAGGCTTACTTCGACACCTTTGCCCATCACCTGCGCCTGCTTCCCGGTCAGGAATTCCATTGTGAGCCTGGAAGGAGCTTGGTTGGTCAGTGCGGCAGCCTGATGTCCCGATGCACCTTCGTTAAGAAAGGTTCAGTCAAGAATTTCGTCATACTCGACGCCGGAATGAATGATTTGGTCCGACCGGCAATGTACCAGGCCTACCATAAGATAGACAATGTCTCCGCTCCCGACGGCGAACAGACCCTCTACGACGTTGTGGGCCCTATTTGCGAGAGTTCCGACTGTTTTGCCAAAGGCATATATCTGCCCAAGGTCAGCCGCGGTGACATTATCGCCATACGGAGCGCCGGAGCCTACGGTGAAGCCATGGCTTCCACTTACAATACCAGAGCTCTGCCCTCCGTCCGCTTTGAGTAGAGAATATCTGCTTGACAGTTCTACAAAGAAGTGAAGTTGAAAAGTTGTTCCGCAGGTTTCCGCATTACCGCTGTATAGAGAGTGCGCTAGACTTGCGGAATTACTATGGAAAGACGGACCAAACCCCAGGTTTTGTTGAAAAACTTGTTCATATCTTATTGTATTTCAAAATATTATTCGTATCTTTGCGGTCCGCGATTTTAGGTTCGCGGGTGTAAAACATTAAGTATCAATTAATTAAAGAAAACCAATGCCTGGATTAATTGGAAAGAAAGTCGGAATGACTTCCGTATTCAGTGCCGACGGAAAAAATATTCCGTGCACTGTGATTGAGGCTGGTCCGTGTGTTGTTACGCAGATTCGTACAGTAGAAAAAGATGGTTATGCCGCTGTACAGCTTGCCTATGACGAGAAAAAAGAAGCACGTGCCAACAAGGCTGAAAAAGGCCACTTCGAAAAGGCAGGAACCACACCTAAGTATAAACTCGCCGAATTCAAGTCCGAGTTTGAACAGGAGCTGAAATTAGGTGACACCATCGATGTGAATGTTTTTGAGAACGTTCCTTACGTGGATGTCATCGGTACTTCTAAAGGTAAAGGTTTTCAGGGCGTTGTAAAGCGTCACGGTTTCCAGGGTGTAGGCGGCAAGACCCACGGTCAGCACAACCGTCTGCGTCACCCCGGTTCCCTCGGTGCATCATCTTACCCTTCACGTGTATTCCCCGGAATGCGCATGGCGGGTCATATGGGCAATGAGAGGGTAAAGGTTGCAAACCTTGAAATCGTGAAAATCATCCCTGAGAACAATCTTATCGTTGTCAAGGGTTCCGTTCCCGGAGCCAAGGGTTCTTATGTAATGGTGGAGGACTAATGCTATGACACTTCCTGTATTGAAAATTGACGGTACCCCTTCAGGCAAGGAGGTAACCCTTAACGAGGCAATTTTTGGCATTAAGCCCAACGATCACGCCATTTATCTTGCAGTGCGCCAGTACCTGGCCAACAATCGTCAGGGCACATCCAAGACCAAAGACCGTTCCGAAGTTGACCGCAGCACCAAGAAGCTCGGCCGTCAGAAAGGTGGTGGTGGAGCGCGCCATGGTTCTACAAAGGCCGGTATCTTCGTAGGTGGCGGCAATATCCATGGTCCCAAGCCCCGCGATTATTCGTTCAAGCTCAACAAGAAGCTCAAACAACTTGCCCGTCTGTCAGCTCTGTCATACAAGGCTCAGGACAATGCAATCGTTATGGTGGAGCCTTTTGAGATGGCAGCGCCCAAGACCAAGGAACTTCTCAGCATTCTGAGCAACATCAAAGCCGGAGACCGCAAGATTCTCTTCATTCTTCCCGAGAACTCCGACAACATTTTCCTTTCATCACGCAACATTCCCAACGTCAATGTAATCACTGTTGATGAGATCAACACTTATGAGATTATGGATGCCACTTCAGTGGTGCTCACCGACGGCGTTCAGGAAATCCTTGCTTCACGTCTTAAATAAGGAGGATAAGAAATGGAAATTTTGATTAAGCCCATAGTAACAGAGAGGCTCACGGATCAGGGCGAGAAACTGAACCGCTATGGTTTCATCGTAAACGTTGAGGCCAACAAGCTTCAGATCAAAGCCGCTGTAGAGCAGAGGTATGGCGTGACAGTAGCAGCTGTGAATACCGTAAGGTACAACGGCAAGTTCAAATCGCGCTACACCAAGGCCGGTGTCCTGACAGGACGCACAAATCGCTTCAAGAAGGCATACATTACCCTTGCAGGCGAGGATAAGATCGACTTTTATGCTAATATCTAAAGGTAAACGACAATGGCAGTAAGAAAATTCAAACCTACAACTCCTGGACAGAGGAACAAGGTAATCAGTGCTTTTGACGATATTACCTGCAAAAAGCCTGAGAAGTCCCTGCTGGAGCCCATCCGCAAGAGCGGTGGCCGCAATAACCAGGGTAAAATGACCATGCGCTATATCGGTGGTGGTCACAAACGCATGTACCGTATCATCGACTTCCTCCGCAACAAAGATCACATCAATGCAGAGGTAATGACCATCGAGTACGATCCTAACCGCAGCGCGCGCATTGCGCTCGTAAAATATGAGGACGGTCAGAAGAAATACATCATCGCTCCCAACGGACTGAAGGTCGGCCAGATTATCGTATCAGGCGAAGGCGTAGCTCCCGAGGTGGGCAACACTCTTCCTCTTGCTGAAATTCCTCTCGGTACTCTCGTACACAACATTGAGCTTCGTCCCGGTCAGGGTGCCGCTATGGCCCGTTCAGCCGGTACTTATGCACAGCTCGCCGCACGTGAGGGCAATCACGCCATTCTCCGTCTCCCTTCCGGTGAGACCCGTATGGTATTGACTACCTGCCGCGCAACTGTTGGTATTGTATCGAATCCCGACCACAATCTTGAGTCTCACGGTAAAGCAGGCCGCGTACGCCACCTTGGCCGTCGTCCCCGCAACCGTGGTGTTGTAATGAACCCTGTTGATCACCCGATGGGTGGTGGTGAGGGCCGCGCCTCCGGTGGACATCCCCGTTCACGTAAGGGTCTGCCCGCAAAAGGTTACAAGACACGTAACCCCAAGGCTACTTCCAACAAGTTCATCATTGAAAGAAGGAAAAAATAACGGAATAAAAGCTAGATTATGAGTCGTTCATTAAGAAAAGGTCCTTATATCCAGGAAGCCCTGGAGAAAAGAATTCTTGCTATGAATGAAGGTAGCAAGAAGAAAGAGGTGGTCAAGACCTGGTCACGCGCCAGCATGATTTCACCTGATTTCGTAGGCCACACCATCGCAGTTCATAACGGCAATAAATTTATTCCCGTTTATGTTACAGAGAATATGGTTGGTCACAAACTTGGTGAGTTTGCACCTACACGTACATTCAGAGGCCATTCGGGCAATCGTAAATAATTTTAAAAGCTGAAACATTATGGGAGCTCGTAAAAGACTGATGGCCGAAAGGTACAAAGAAATCAAGAAGCAGACAGCAGTTGCAAAACTGAATGATGCCCCTACATCTCCACGTAAAATGCGTCTGGTGGCTGACACCGTTCGCGGCGAGGAAGTAAACCATGCCCTCGATCTTCTGAAATTTTCAAAGAAAGAGGCATCTATACGCCTGGAGAAACTCCTCAAGAGCGCTATTGCAAACTGGGAGGCAAAGAACCCCGGCAGTTCCAAAGAGTTGGACAACGGTAATGTATATGTGAAGACCATTATGGTTAATGAGGGTCGTACGCTCAAGAGAATCCGTCCTTGCCCTCAGGGCCGCGCCGGACGTATCCGCAAGCGTTCAAATCACGTTACCATCATCCTTGACGTAAAAACCCCTAAAGCAGAGTAACTATGGGACAGAAAACTAATCCTATTTCAAACCGTATTGGTATCACCCGTGGTTGGGACTCTAACTGGGTCGGTGGCAATTACGCTGAGAAAATCGCAGAGGACTACAAAATCCGTGAATATCTTACAGTTCGTCTTGCAAAGGCAAGCCTTTCAAAACTGGTCATCGAACGTACACTCAAACTCGTGACAGTGGTTATCTACGCTGCCCGTCCCGGTATGATTATCGGCAAGAACGGTCAGGAGGTGGAGTTCCTCAAGAACGAGCTTAAGAAGATCACCAAGAAGGAAATCCAAATCAACATCTTCGAGGTTAAGAAACCCGAGGTTGACGCCCGCATCGTAGCTGACAGCATTGCCCGTCAGATCGAGGGCCGCGTGTCATACCGTCGCGCCATCAAAATGGCCATCACCAACACCATGCGTGTAGGTGCAGAGGGTATCAAGGTACAGATCAGCGGCCGCGTAGGCGGTGCTGAGATGGCCCGTACCGAGATGATTAAGGAAGGTCGTACACCTCTGCACACATTCCGTGCAGACATCGACTACGCACTTGCTGAAGCTCACACCAAGGTAGGTGTTCTCGGCATCAAGGTGTGGATCTGTCTTGGTGAGGTTTATGGCAAACGCGAACTTACTCCCGCCGCAGGTATGGCGGCTGCTCAGAAGACCGGCAACGGTGCAGGTGAGCAGCGTCGTGACGGCCGCCGTTCACGTCGTGACGGCGATCGCCGCAGGGAAGGCCGCGAGCGCAGGTAAACCTATCTTCAGGAATTACCGATAAGAAGGGATTGGCCACGTGGTCAATCCCTTTTTTTTGTATATTTGCCACGAGAAAAATATCAGATTATGAAAAAGATAACATTAATTTTAGCAGTCCTGGGCGCAGCGTTTGCCATTTCCTGCAAAGAGGAGGACTACCAGGCCGGAATCGAGGCCGAAATCACTTCATTCAACGAGTATTACCGCAGCGTGCTCGAAGATGAAACGCTGACAGACGAGCAGAAGGAGGAAGCTGTGGACAGTGTTTATAACCTGACTCAGCAGAAACTCTGTGCCATAGCCTCAAGGGCGATAGAGAAGCACAGCAACGACAGCATAGCAGTGCAGATGCTGCAAATGATGGCCACTTATGAATTGACCGATAAGGAAGGCCTGCTCAATATTATCGAAACTCTCGGTCCTGATGCTGCCACAGACCCTTCTGTGGAAAAAATCCGTGAGGAGTGTACTATGGAGCCCAAAGCCCCCGAAGGCAGCGCTTTCATTGACTTTGCCGGGACTTCTCCTGACGGCAAGAGCGTAAAACTCAGCCAGTATGCAGGTCGTGGAAAATATTGTCTCGTTGATTTCTGGGCCTCCTGGTGCGGACCCTGCAGGCGGGAAATTCCCAATATCATAGCCGTGTATGAGAAGTATGCGAAGAAGGGCCTTGAGGTGGTATCGGTAGCTGTGTGGGATAAGAAGGAGGATGCTCTGGGCGCAGCGAAGGAACACGGTATTAAATGGAACCAGATTGTGGATGTGGATGCCTCAGTTACGGAGCAGTACGGCATAAAGGGCATACCCCATATTATGCTCATTGCCCCAGACGGCACCATACTCAAGAGGGATTTGCGCGGCACGCATATAGAAAAGGCAGTTAAGGAGGTTCTCTAAACCGGAGGACTCCGCATAGGATGACTCTCAAGGAGAAAATATCCCTTTTCCCCCATTGCCCGGGCGTATATCGTTATTACGATGCGGCCGGGAATGTCATTTATGTGGGTAAGGCCAAGGACCTTCACAATCGTGTGGCCCAGTATTTCGTGAGTCCGGACAGGCTTAGTCGCAAGACAGCCGTGATGGTAGGTAAGATTGCTGATGCCCAATATTCTGTGGTTTCTACCGAGGCGGATGCGCTTCTGCTTGAGAACAACCTCATCAAGCAGTACAAGCCCCGTTACAACATAATGCTCAAGGACAGTAAGACTTATCCTTGGATTTGTGTTACCAACGAAACTTTCCCCCGCGTATTTCTCACGCGGCGTGTGGACAAGAAAAGTGGCGAGTACTTCGGGCCATACAGCAGTGTGATGCATGCAAAGGCTCTCCTTGAACTCTTTTCCTCCCTGTACACCCTGCGCAGCTGCCGTCTCAACATAACCTCGGACGCCATTTTGAGACATAAGTTCCGCCCCTGCCTCGATTTTCATATAGGCAAGTGCAAGGCGCCCTGTGTCGGCGGTGTTTCAGTGCAGGAGTACAACGCGGACATTCAGGACATCAAAGCTCTGCTCAAAGGCGGTACAGCCTCCATAATTTCGCGCTACAAGACTCTTATGACCGAGGCTGCAGAAAGGATGGAATTCGAATTGGCGCAGGCTTACAAGGAGAAAATGCAGGCGGTGGACAGGCATTATTCCAAGAGCGTCATATCCAGCGCGGAGGGCGGGGATTTTGATGTTTTCTGCATAGTTCAGGATCCGACAGAGGCATGGGGAAATTTTCTCAGGGTGAGGGGAGGCAATATCATCCAAAGTATGAATTTGGGTTTCAAACTGGGCATAGAAGAACCTCGGGAATCTATACTTTCTACATTTATTGAGGAAATACACCAGAAGTTTGGAGAGTTGGGCAAGGAAATCATCGTTCCTTTCGAGCCGGATGTGCTATTGGAGGGTGTGAAATACACCCAGCCTGTGAAGGGTGCCAAGATGGAACTTCTGCATCTGAGCGCGCGCAATGCAGCGGAGATGCGCAGCAACGCCCTCAGGCAGCGTGAACACAGCGACCCTGACGAGTTTTATCATAAGATAGTGCTTGAACTTCAGCAGGCATTAGGAATGAGTGTAGCTCCCGAACATATGGAGTGTTTCGACAACTCGAACATACAGGGTACCAACCCTGTGGCCAGTTGCGTGGTATTCCGCGGAGGAAGGCCCTCCAAGAAGGACTATAGACACTTCAATATCAAAACCGTAGTAGGCGCGAATGATTTTGCCTCGATGAAGGAAGTTATCAACAGACGTTATTCCAGAATGCTGGAAGAAGCCCCGGATGACCTTCCTCAGTTGATAGTGATAGATGGAGGCAAGGGCCAGCTTTCCAATGCGTATGAAGCCCTTTATGAACTGGGGCTCACGGGCAAACTCACCGTCATAGGTCTTGCCAAGAGATTGGAGGAGGTTATTCGGGTCGGAGATCCTTATCCCTTGCTTTTGGACAGAAATTCTCAGGCTCTGAAATTACTCCAGCGTATCAGGGATGAGGCTCACCGTTTCGGCATAACCCATCATCGCAATCGCAGGAGCAAGGCTCAGATTGATTCTGTCCTGAGCCATATCAAGGGAGTCGGTCCGCAGACGGAGCAGAGGCTGCTTCTGCATTTTGGTAGTGTGGCCCGAATCAGGGCTGCTTCCGAGGCAGAAGTAGCAGAGCTTGTCGGCCCTGTTCTGGCTTCCCGCATAAAGGAGCAACTATGATGAAAATCAAAAAAAATGTGCTATATTTGCAGGAGTTTTTGAAATATTAATTTAAAACTATAATTTATGTCAAACGTTTCAGAAAAAGTAAAAGCTATCATTGTTGATAAGCTTGGTCGTTCTCCTGAGGAGGTTACCGACAACGCATCATTCACCAGTGATCTCGGCGCCGATTCTTTGGATACAGTGGAGCTCATTATGGAGTTTGAGAAAGAATTCGACATTCAGATTCCCGACGAGGATGCAGGTGAGAAGATTTCAACAGTAGCAGACGCCATCAACTACATTGAGGCAAGAATTGCTGAGAAATAACAATTCATCAATAAGCGCGAGGGGTGAGTGGAAGTTTCCGCTCACCCCTCGCAATTTTCTGCTATTCTGTTACTTGCAGAGTACGAAAAATTTGAGGCTTACTTAGTTCAGGGAGTCGTGGCGCAGGAAGGAATATACCAACTCCAACTTAGGATGGATGGATGCCGCTATGTCTGAATGGCCGGTTAGGGAGGCGTCATAGTAGCGGTCAACATCAAGGGTAGTTGTCACTATGCTTGAACTGTTGCCTTCGCTCGCACTGCTCATAAGCGATTGCATCATCATATAGTTGTAATAGTTGCTATAGCTGTCGTAGCCGTATCCGTAACTTCCGTAACCATAGCCATAGCCTCCGGCGAGCATATTGTTATAGTAGTTCAAGTAGGCCAGCTGGCTGTAGTCATAATCGCTGCCGGAAGAAACGGTAGTGGTTGTGATTGTCTCATCTGCAAGGATGAAGAACCACAGGTCCTCGCGCTGGAGCTTTTTCATCCCGCTCTCCGCATCCGTGGGGTCAGTGGCCAGGATTTCCTGAAGATGGTTGGCGATATCGGGTTTGTAGCAACTTGTGGAGTAGTTGATGTCTCCCTGGTTCTCATCGCTGACTCTGGCGTCCGTGATACCTCCGTAGGCAACAACTTTCTCATTTTCGTCAGTTTTGGCGCTTACTCTCAGGGTAGGGTTGAGATACTTCGGAAGAAATTCGTATCCTTTGATGCCGGAAGGAGCCTCGAAGGGTAGTTTTATGCTTGCTTTGTTGATAAAAATCTGCTTCTGCAGGAAGGCTGTTTCCACGTCGTCCAATCCATATTTGGCCAGGGTGTCCTTTACAGCCTTTGCGACAGCATTGCGTATATCCACCGCCCGTATTACAGGTTTCAGGCCGCATCCGCCTTCAATTTGGATTTTGTCTCCGGTAAGGTAGTAGGCTTTTTTGTTGAACATTTCCTTTGCGCCGAAGCGGCCGTCCTCTGCCAATGTGAAGGACTCGTGTTCGCAACAGTTGAAGGCTTTGTATTCTATGGCTTCCTTGGCCGAGTAGACGGATGTGGCTCCGACAGAGAAGAAGAACACAGTGTCAACCGTCCTGTCTCCGTATTCAGCCGTGAAATCATATTCTATGAAGGTGCCGGAAATGCCTCCGTTACTGTCTATTTCAGTGCGGCTGGTGAACATATTTATGCGTCCGCTGCGCTGTCCTCTGCCCGGGTCGTCCGTGCAGATGAAGATGCCCGGGAGGGTCTTGCTGTATTTTGCCGCGTCCTCCACGGTCTGTGTGCGTCCTTCCCAACTGTCGCCATTCTCGTCTTTGAGGTATTGCCTTGCGAATGCTTCAGTGAATTCTATTTCGAGATATTTACCCCCGTCGTATGTCGGAACGCCTTTACTGATGCTTGTACAGCCGTCAAACAGCTTCTTGGTCAGTTGGTTCGAGTACATCATCTTGCTGTCCAACACTATGTCGCGTTCCTGCAGCGAATATACGCGTATGTTCTGTATGATGCTGGCTTGAGACGGGTCCGATACGGAAATGGTGTCTTTGGTGGCGGTCATACGCATCCTTATGTTGCGTATGTTCTTGCCCCATTCCATTTCGGTGTTCATCGGTATGATGGTAAAGGCGCTGGTGTGCCTGTTGAGACCGAAGGTGGGGCTGTCTATGGCGCCGATGGTGAAACGCTGAGTGTTGTAGGCGCTAAGACTGTCTGCCATGCTTACATATATCTTGTCAAGCGGAATCTGGACGTGACAGGTCACAAACCTTTCATTGTCCGGTATGAAGGAATAACCGAACTCGGGGTTCTGCTGTACGCAGGAAGCTGCACCTGAAAGGATGCAGCCGAATAAGAAGAAAGAGAAAAATCTGGTGATTTTCACAGTTTGTCGTAGAAAGCTTTATAATCGTCCACAAATGCCCCGCTGTCGATGCGCTCCTTGTTGTAGTCCAATGTGGGCAGATTGCTGTCTTTTGCCGCCGCAACCAGTTCCTCCGGCACATCGGCGGAAGCCAGAATAACGCCATCGCTGTGGGCGATAGCCAGTTTTGCAAGATTTATGCCTGTGGGCTCTGCGAGCAGCGCTGTATCCTCCGCTCCCGCACCCTGATACTGTACCACTTCGGCAAAATTGTCTGCAAAAGTTTGGACAGGAGTATCGCCGTAAAGGGAGAGCACCACCTTGCATCCCTGGAAGATGGGGTCGTCCTTATAGCACTTCTTCAAATAAAGGGGCAGAATGTGCGAAATCCAGCCGTGGCAATGGATTACATCCGGTGACCAGCGCAGTTTCTTGACGGTCTCCAGCACTCCTCTTGCGAAAAAGGCCGCCCGTTCGCCGTTGTCTTTGAAGAAATTCCCGTCTGCGTCGGTATATAGGGCCTTGCGGCGGAAATAGTCCTCATTGTCGATAAAATACACCTGCATTCTTGCGGCCGGAAGTGATGCCACCTTGATAATCAGGGGGCGGTCAACGTTGTCAATGACAATGTTGAGGCCCGAGAGGCGGATTACTTCGTGCAGCTGGTTTTTGCGTTCATTGATGATGCCGTAGCGGGGAACGAAAGGTCGTATCTCCACACGTTTCTCCTGAATCTTTTGTGCCAGGGCTCGTGTCGTTCTGGAAATTTCGGATTCGGGGAGATAGGGAACCATCTCGGAATCTACGTACAGAACTCTTTTAATGCTTGTATTCATTCTCAAAAAGGCGAAAATATAACGCGAAATTACAAAAAATTTTTGATAAATCATTATCTTTGAACCCTCA
>JAEDMF010000172.1 GCA_016303175.1 Bacteroidales bacterium | reverse complement strand
CCGGCAATAATCAACTGGTAGTCATCTCCGAGTTGCGAGAAGGCCTCCAGCAGTATGTCCAGCCCCTTGTATTCGCGTATCAGGCCGAAGTACAACAGGGTTTTGCGCTGCGCTGTTAGACCTAGGTCTGCAAGAGCCTTTTCCCTTGGCAGCCGTTCGCCGAAGTGGGTATAGAGCGGGTGGGGGATGACAGTAGCGGCTTTGCCGGGGGCTATCTTCTCCAGATCTTGCCTGACTGCGTCGCACAGGGTGATGCAGGCCGTGCTTCCTTTCAGGAAATAGCGTGTCAGAGGAGTGTCGAAGAAGTGGGGTTCGTGCGGAATCACGTTGTCCAGTATGGAAACAATCTTTATCCCCTTTTTCCTGAGCCTTCGCGCAACGAAACCCAGAGACGGAGCGAACCAGCTCATCCAGTATCGCATTACCACCACGTCGGGTTTCCATTCTCCAATGGCTTTGACCGTGCTGAGCCAGCTCAGGGGATTTATCGTGTCCAGCACGGGAGTGCTCTCCACCCTTTCCGCCACGTCGTCCTGTTGTACGAACTGGGTCTTACCCGGGAACAACAATCCCGGATATTGCCTTTTGAAATTGAAAGCCCTCACCTGATGCGTTTTACCCAGTTCTTCCATAAGGGCTGCGTTGAACTGGGCGATGCCGCCGCGGTAAGGGTAAAAACAGGATAGAATCGCGATTTTCAAGGAGTTCCTGCGCTATTTTTCGCTTTTCTTCAGTTCGATGTATTCGGCATTCAGACCGGCAATTACATCGTCGGTGATGTCCAAGGCGGGATCGCCCACAATCACGGGCACGCCGGCTGTGTTGCTGAGTATCATCGCATAGCCTTTCTCCTCATTGTAACTTTCCATAAAAGTCTTTATGGCGTCAGCAAGCTGGTTCATCATCACCTGCTGCTCTTCCATTATCTCCTGCTGCTTCTGCTGGGCGAACTGGTTGTAAGCCTGCTCTTGCTGCTGGAGTTTGCGGCTTTTTTCGTTGGCTGCTGCGGTGGTCATCAAACCCTTGTTGATTTTGTTCTGGAAGTCCTTGGCTGCGTCCTCCAGGCTTTTCTGTCGGCGCATCACTTCTTTTTCTATGGATGCGATCTTGGTCTCCACCTCGCTGCGCTTCTCGTTGGCCATATCGTATTCGTCCAGCACGCGGTCAAGGTTGAAATAGACGATGCTGCCTTTCTCGATGGCGGGTTTTTCACCCTGGGTTTGCGCTTCTTCTTTGTTTTCCTTGCAAGAGGAGAAAACTACTGCGCCTGCAGCCAGAAGGCTGAGGATAATTGAGGATTTTTTCATTGGAATTTCTTTTATTTTCAAATTGTTATTATTTACCGAGTGCTTTAAGATAGGCTTTGATGGTTTTTTCCAAACCCATATAGAGGGCGTCGCAAATGAGGGCGTGGCCTATTGAAACTTCGTCCGTCCAGGGTATGGTCTGAACGAAATAATGCAGGTTTTCCAAATTGAGGTCGTGTCCTGCATTCAACCCGAGCCCGCTTTTTCGGGCCTGTTTTGCAGCCATATAGTAGGGGGCTATGGCTCTCTGGCGCCCCTTGGAATAGTTCGCCGCGTATGCTGCCGTGTAAAGTTCCACCCTGTCAGCTCCGCATGCCGCCGCTCCTGCCACCATTATGGGGTCGGGGTCCACGAATATGGATGTGCGTATGCCCTTGCTCTTGAATTGGGAGCAGACTTCGGTGAGAAAGTCCCTGTTGGCCACTGTGTCCCAACCCGAATTGGAGGTTATTGCATCGTGGGCATCAGGCACAAGTGTCACCTGATCGGGCAGTACCTCCATCACCAGGTCCCTGAATGAGTCTATGGGATTGCCTTCTATGTTGAATTCCGTGCTGAGGGTGGGGCGTATGAGCCTCACGTCGCTGTATCGTATGTGTCTCTCGTCCGGGCGGGGATGTACGGTGATGCCTTCCGCGCCGAAACGTTCGCAGTCAAGGGCGCATTTGCCCACATCAGGGAGGTTCTCCCCGCGGGCGTTGCGTATGGTTGCTATTTTGTTTATATTGACGCTCAGTCTTGTCATTTAAGTCCGTTTTGTACAAAAATAGGCATTTTGAAGGGAAAATGAAAAGAATGTGTTAATTTTGAAGGTTATTTTGATGAGTTACGTTTCGCGACGGCGAAACTTGGGTTTACGATATGAATATTTCTGTATTATTGGGCAAGGCCTCCTGTTCTCGTGCAGTAGCCGTGACTGAAGAACTATGTGCGAGGCTTGCCGATGCCGGTTTCACTGTTGTGAGCTTGGATCCCGCCCGCCCTGATTCCCTTCCTCCCGACTGCGATATGCTGCTCAGCATAGGTGGTGACGGCACCTTTCTTCTCGCCGCTTCCATCGCCGCTCCCGCTGGCGTACCTGTGCTGGGAGTCAATTTGGGCCGCATGGGCTTTTTGTCCGACAATAGCCCGGAGAGTGTGGCGAAAGCCCTTCTGAGCGGCAGATATGAGATTGAAAACCGCATTCTGCTGCAGGCCGAGGCCGGAGGAAAGGTGTATCATGCTCTTAACGAGGTGGTCCTGTCCCGCAGCGGGTCGGCAATGCTTGGAGTGGAACTAACCTTTGACGGCAAGAAACTGCCCGCCTGTTGGGGCGACGGACTGCTGATTTCCACACCTTCGGGCAGTACGGCATACTCGCTGAGTGTGGGCGGTCCGATAGTCATCCCCGACGCCAAGGTGCTCATAGTGGCTCCCGTGGCACCCCACAACCTCAATATAAGGCCCATCATAGTGCCGAGAGAGTGCAAAATCACTCTTTCATTCCTGTCGAGGGACCCTTATGTCAAGTTCTCGGCAGATAATAATTTTGTGAACATACCATCCTCGGAGACGGTTAGGCTCAGTATGGCTCCTTTCTCTCTGAAAAGAGTGAAGCTTGAGGGAGACAGTTTCATCAAGGCATTGTCCGACAAGTTGTTCTGGGGTGAGGATAAACGTAACGGAAGATGAGCGAAATTTCAGAGGAAAGGCTGCCGTATCACGTCTCCATTGTGATGGACGGAAACGGCAGATGGGCAAAAAGCCGCGGCTTGGAGCGCTGGGCCGGACATGCGGAAGGAGTGCAGAGTGTCAGGGTGGTCCTGCGGGAGGCTGCCAAGGCCGGCATAAAGATATTGTCCCTCTATGCTTTCAGCGAAGAAAATTGGAACCGGAGCGAAGAGGAAGTCTCTGCCCTTATGGAACTTATGGCTAAGTCAATGCTTGCCGAGGCCGAGCTGATGAAGGCCGAGGGAGTGCGTTTTGTGGTTTTGGGCAACAGGGGGAGACTGTCAGCCGAACTGAATGCCCAGATAGACAGCACTATGA